>JAYUTD010000544.1:0-2853 GCA_043755305.1 Saprospiraceae bacterium | reverse complement strand
TCAAATGATCCTCAAATTAGGAAAATTGATTACTGAAAAATATCCCGACGTAGAGGTTGTGTATACCCGTAAATCCGACGTTTTCCTGCCTTTGTATGAACGCATAGGCCTGGCCAATAAGAAAAAAGCAGATTTGTTTATCTCCATTCATTGTAATTACATTTCAAATACTGCAACCAAAGGCACTGAGACATTTGTAATGGGCTTGCACAGAGCAGCGGAGAATCTTGCAGTAGCACAAAGAGAGAATGAAGTAATATTGATGGAAAATGATTATGAAAGCAATTATGAAGGATACGATCCTAATTCGCCCATCGGTTATATAGTGCTTTCTTCGTTTCAAGATGCTTATTTGGCCAAAAGCCTCGATTTTGCAGCTAGGGTTGAGAAAAATTTTGATGACATTTCTGTCACCCATTCCAGAGGAGTAAAACAAGCGGGATTTGCAGTATTGCGAAGAGCAACCATGCCGAGCGTCCTAATTGAAGCTGGATTTATCAGCAATGCTGATGAAGAGGAAAGATTGGGCTCTGAAGAAGGGCAAAATAAAGTCGCAAAATCTGTATGTGACGCATTGGCAATGTTCTTTAATATACCCCCATCAGAAGACAAGAAGGAAGCTTCAAATACAAAAAATAAACTGCCAGTAGAACGAAATAAAAATTTAATAGCTACTGCTTCAGAGTCTGTGAAAGGTCAAGCGGGAAATTATAGAATTCAAATAGCAGCTATGAGACAGGAGGTCGATAGAAATGCGATTAATCAATTGGAGAAAGTGGGCCAAATCTATGTGGTGCAAGAAAATGGATTTTTCAAATACCAAATTGGCGAATATGGTACATTAGATAATGCAGAAGACGCACGCAGGAAATTGATTAATCTTGGGTACAACGGCAGTTTTGTTGTAGAAAAGAATAAGGGACAGCGTGAAATAAGCACGGTGAAAGATTAAAAAACAAAAGTGTATTTATGATTGGATTTGATTTAAAGGTAGATAAAGAAAATATTGAAAATCAATTGATGAACCTTTTGAAAGAAGCTATGCCTACTTCAAAATTGGAGGTTAGTGGATTTGAAGTTTCTATAAGTGTAATAGATAAACCTAAGCTTACAATCAAAAACAAAATAATAACCACTAACCTTCCAATTGCAGTTTCATTTATTAAAAATGCTGCATTGTTTACTGTACAAGGCCATGGCAAATTGAATGTTGAATTAAAGACAATATTTGATGTCAATCCTTCCTTTCACCTTACTACAAAGTCCAGTATCCAAGACCATACCTGGATTGAGAAACCGGTAATTGACTTTGGCTCTCTAGATGTAACCGTTGAAAAATTAATTGACCTGGTGTTGGCACATTACAATGAAATGATCGCATCTTCCATAGATAAATCAATAAAAGATACATTAGATCTAAACAGCTTGGTACAGAAAGCCATAACACAAATGCATTACAAATTGAAATCCTTTAATTTCAAAGGACTAAATTTATATATAGAGCCATCAGAATTATTGTTAGAGCCTCTTGATACACAGGATAAATTTTTTAGGGCCAGAGGTTCATTGAGGTCAGAAGTTGCTTTTGCTACGGATAACCCGCTGGAAGATAAAGGCATTCTTTTAAGATGGGTCGAGTCTTTACTAAGCGACAATACAACTTACATACTTTTTGATATCACTGAAAAAATAATATCTGATCTTTTGTGTGAATTTGTCAATAAGCAGCAATATGGTGGCCAAAATTTGGTTTGTGACGCTTGTACCGTAGATTTTAAACCCAGCAGTATTGCTATTAAACTCAAACTGATAAAACCCATTGAAGGCATAGTAACACTTAAAGGCAGTCCAAGATATAGTGATACGGATTCTAAATTATATATAGATGATTTAGATATATCTCTTAAAGCCAGTAACTTTATCTATAAACTTACTGCACCTTTGGTGAATAAATTTTTAGCTTCCAGTATAAAAGAAAATTTACCAATTGATGTAGATGGTTTAATTAAGTCTCAATTGTTAAGCTATTATAAAGGCAACACTGTTATAGATGGTATGCAGATTAGCCACGCCATATCTTCTGTAAATTTAGCTGAACTGAAATTCAATGAGGATAGTGTAAGTGCGCTTATGAAAATCAATGAAAGTGAACTTTCTTTGACCTTATAAAAAATAGTAATCTAAAAATTTATTGGTTAGGGTTTATTGTCGAATTTCAGATAAATTCTTTGATGAAAGTAGAATAGAAATACTGAAAGCAATCCAAGCATATATGTATGCACTTCAGGTACACTTTAAGCAAGCGTCATGAATCAAAAGCGAAGAGCACCAGAATTATAAATAGAATTAATGCTGTAATATCCCGAAGGTTTAAAAATCAAAAATTCATTTGTCTTACTGCCTGCGCTGGTCTTACTATATTTCTTAATTTTAAAATATTCAATTAATATACTGTTAATTTATATTATATTAATATATAAAATGGCTTGTATGGATTAATGACTAATATAAGTTAAAAATATGTATGCTTAAAATTACCATTTGCTACCTAATATCGAATAAGTTGGATTATATTTGCTTAATCCAATTACACTTGCTATCCGATTTTTTAATGTACTAAATAGATACGAATGAAATTATTATTCCAAAACCGCTCCGGATTCAGCGATGAAAAGAATCTCAGCTCGATGGCAGAGATGCATCACAATGTCGAAGGTCGCCATGCAATAGGCGACCGAGACACCGAGACACCGAGACACCGAGACACCGAGACACCGAGACACCGAGACACCGAGACACCGAGACACCGAGATCTTTTCTAGATAATACATTTTCAAAGTTCTTTGCCATAGC
>JAYUTD010000543.1:0-7147 GCA_043755305.1 Saprospiraceae bacterium | reverse complement strand
TCATACCAAGCACATTTTGGCTTTTAATAGTGGTTTGTTTTTTCTTCTGATTAATGACAAAATCCGTTTTTAATTTTATCGGTTTGAATTTTCCTTTTTTCGTGATGGTTGCTCTGGCTTTAATGATTTTTTCTGCGTCTTTGCCGAAAAGATCTTTTGCCAAAGTCGTGGAAATATAACAGTGGTTTGGGTATATCATTGGATCTTTGGTTCTGTCTCCTAATTCAACAGTAGGGCCCAGTAAGTATCTTCTATTTTCGCCAAGTGTTTTTTTGATGTCCTCATCTATTATAAGCACCATTTTTATACCTTTTTCCTTGGCAAATTTTAATTTTTTATCGATATCAGACCAAGCGGATTTTTCTTTAGTACCACTTATCCAATAAGTGCTATCTTCCTTCATTGGCTCACCGCTATTGATAATGATGATTTTATCTTTAAAATCTTTTCCTTTGTAGTCAGAGTATTTTGGGTCATCAATGCCATAGCCCATAAACAATATTTCTTTTGTTTCCAGTAAAGGTAGATCAGAATTTTTAGAAGGATAGGCCAGGTAATCCCAAAGATGTCTAAACCTATTGCCATTTACATAAATATCCGTATCATCCCATGAACTAAAGGTAAATGTTACAAATTGCCTGAAGTTATCGGCACCTTGTATATTGTCTAAAAAATATTCATCAAATTTGGCCGCGATATAATTAGCCGCTTTTACATTGCCCGGAGTTCCTGTCTCTCTACCCTCAAATTCGTCGGAGGCTAATATAGTAAGGTGTTTTTGTAAATCTTCCGGGGTAATAGTCTTTGCATAATAATAGGACAAATCTTTGTCATCGACTATTTTTGGTTTTGATAGATCCGGGGTGGTCATACCTGAAATAAATTGTGCAAACGACTGAAATGAGCCGTATGTCAATAGTGTTATAACTAATATTGTTCTTATCATTAATTTATTTTTATTGCTTTCAAATTGGTTTGTATATCTATTTCTTAATAATCGACTAAAAGAATCTATCGCTAATTAGCAAGATATTTTTTTGACTCTTTTCAAATGCCTGCCACCCTCAAATTTTTCATTCAAAAAAGCATTCACCATATTTTTTGCAAGTAACAATGACACAAACCTTGCAGGAATACATAAAATATTGGCATTGTTATGTGCTCTTGCCAATTTTGCCAGTTCTACTTTCCAGCATAATGCGGCTCTGATTTCTTTGTGTTTGTTGGCAGTCATTGCTACTCCATTGCCACTTCCACATATAAGAATGCCAAATGTCGCCTGGCCTGTCACCACTTTTTCAGCGACAGGGTGAGCAAAATCCGGATAGTCAACAGAATCGGATGCATTTGTACCAGCATCAAATACATCGCAACCGGCTTGCAGCAACATGGTTTTTATTTTTTCTTTATAAATGGTGCCTGCATGGTCATTTCCTATGGCTATTTTGTATTTTTTCACCTGGCTATTTTTTTAATGTGCAGAAATGGAATTAAGGTAAATTCTAAAAATTGTTATATGAGGAAATAGCCTTTTCTATCAAAAGACTATTTCCTCATTTTAGGTCTATTTTTTATTGCGGATCACTTAGCTTACTGACCAATTCTGTAAGCTTCACATCGCTGTCTCCTATTATTGTTTTTATTTCGTTTTCAAAAGCTGTGTCCTCCACTTTTGCTGCTGCTTGTTTTACATCTCCGCCAATTTGTATCCAGCCTTGCATATCCTGGGCAAAAGAGCCCATTTCATCTTTGCTTAAAGATTGGTAAAATTGGGCGTATTCCTTGGCTTCCTGAGCCATAATTTTTATATTTTTCTTTGCACTATTGTAATCCTTGGCTTGAACCAATACATTTATAAATGGCATTACACCTGCGTCATATGGAAAATTCATATGAGGGAATACTTCAAAATATTTATTTGCCATTTCAGCAGCCCGCTTGTCGTCTTTTGCATTGAGGTAACTGTATGCTCCTCTCAACATCACCAATTTCATCGATTGCACTGCGGCCATGTAAGACTTATCTACAAACGTTTTGTGTTTATCGAAGTTGCCCCATTTGAAATCCTTCATGATTCTATTGTAATGCTTGTCTAAATCTACTCTGCCACTTCCATAGATCGAAAATGATCTGTCAGATGGAGTCTTTACCGGTATGACCCTTAAGCCAAGACCTTCCAGTTGCATATAGTCATTAAGCCCTTGCAATTTATCGTTTTTACATGTTACAGAAAAATAGACAGGTCTATCCTGAATATTGGAGGCAACTAAGTCCAAAATAGCAATGTCATCTTTGGTAAGGTATTTTATATTTGGTCCAAAACTAACTGGTATAGAATCTACTACATTTAGTGAATCAAACAGAAATAATCCGGGTTTAACTTTAGTTTTATCAAACGGGATATAAAAATTTTTATAATCCATGTTTGGATAACCACTGCCTCTCATGGCTTCCTCACCGGCTTTTTTCCACGCTGTCAAAAGATTAACTGTGCCTGGATTAGGTGTTTCTGAAAAGAAAAGTTGATTCATATTTTTGCCATCATATCCAGCTTGTGGTATAGTCATTTTGATAGGAGAACTTTCATTTACTTTGTTTCTTAATTTGTTGATGTACCAATCCACTTGAATCAAAGATAGGTTTACAACCCTTACATCTCTTCTTATATTTTCCACTTCTTGTGCATACCAGAGTGGATAAGTGTCGTTGTCACCATAGGTAAATATTATAGCGTCTTTATCCACAGAATTCAGGAAGTTAGCTGCATAATCTCTGGACCCAAAGTGCTGGCTTCTATCGTGGTCATCATAATTTTGCGTCAGCAATAAAAATGGGCATATCAAAGTAAAGGCCCCACCAATAATGCCGCTCGTCATGCTATTTAGCTTAAGATTTTTGCTTAAGATTTCTCCAATAGCAAGGGCAGCAAATCCTATCCATATACAAAAGGTAATAAAACTACCAATTAAGACATAATCTCTTTCCCGGGGTTCAATAGGTGGCTGATTGGAATAGATAACAATACCAATTCCTGTTATAATAAATAAAAGAAGGGTTGCTATAAAGTCTTTTTTTGATTTTGAAAAGTGAAATACCATACCAAGTAAACCCAGGATAAAAGGTATAAAATAATATTTGTTTCGCGATGGATTGTTTTTCAACTCATCTGGTTCTAAGTCTGAATTGTATAACCTGGCGTCATCATATGGTTTAATGCCACTGATCCAGTTGCCATCCTTGAGATTCCATAAATCTGTGCCTTGGTCAAAGTTTTGGCGACCAACAAAATTCCACATAAAATACCTGAAATACATCCAACCCAATTGGTGTTTTAAGAGATATTTAATATTGTAGTCAAAGCCAGGTTTACCTTCACCTTTTCCTGTCATTCTTTCCTTATACATCTGATGGATGTCTGCCTTGTCCTGGTGTCCTATTCTTGGAAAGAAGATCATGTCAGAAGGTTTCCATTCATAGTCAAATTTTTCATCGGTCACTTTATATTCATTGCCCACTCTGCCCCATCTGTCTTCTCTTTTTACACCTATAGGCTGAGCCAGGTAGTGCGGTCCTCTGAGTAAAGGTCTTTCACCATACTGTTCTCTGTTTAGGTATGGTATCAATCGCATAGCATCGGAAGGCGTATTCATATTTACAGGTGTATCTGCATTGGCTCTAATTACTACTACCCCAATAATAGAATAAGCGATTACTATAAGTGTAGCTGCAAAAACGATATTCTGTAAAAATTGGCTGCCTCTTTTGTGTGCTAATTTGAATAAGAAATAGGCAATACTTCCAAGCAAAATGGCTGTTGGGTATATACCGCTTTGGAAAGGCAAGCCAAGCGAATTGACATTGAATTTCTCAAATGCTGCCCAAATACTTGGAATGCCTACAATTACTAATCTTTGAACAAAAAACAAAAGCGCTATACCACCTGCTAAACTTCCGATTAAGCCCTTTACAGATTTATTGTCATATTTTTTGTAGTAATAAAACAAGGCTAAAGCCGGAGCCGCCAATAAACTCAATAAATGGACACCTATGGATAGACCTATAAAAAATAAACTCAATACAAGCCACCTGTCATGCTCATCTTCCTTTGGCAAATGGTACCACTTGATGGTAGACCACAAAGTCAATGCTGTAAACATAGTCGACATGGCATATACTTCACCTTCTACAGCTGAAAACCAAATAGAAGTAATAAAGGCAGCAGAAAGACCGGCAGCTATGCCACCAATAGTCAAAGCCAAATTTTGCCCGACAGAGGGTTCTTCGTCTCTGCCTACCAACGCCATTTTACCAAGTAGCATTGTGACCCATGTGATACACATAGTAGAAATTGCGGTGCAAAGGCCTGACATCAAATTGACAGCAAAGGCTATATTGCTTGGATCATCTGAGAAAATAGTAGCGAACCAGGTAAACAATCTTCCTACCAATACATACAAACCTGCTCCCGGTGGGTGCACGACTTGTAATTTATATGCTCCAAGTATAAACTCACCACAGTCCCACAAACTGCCCGTTCGTTCTGCTGTCATGAAATATACAATGGATGCAATAAGGAGAACTGTTAGTCCGGCAAAATTGATAAGCTTCTTAAAAGATGGCATAAAGCTAAAATTGAATTTTATTAAAAATTATTTCTTTATTGGTGCAATTTAGGCACAAAGACGTGCAAAAGTAGTCAAAAATTAGCATAAGAACATTGAAAATTCGCTATTTTTATACTACAAAATCATTTAATGTATTGTTAAACTGTCTTATTATTTTACTAAAATTGAGCTTAGGAGACTGCTTGCCTTCAATGTAAAGAAAATCTTAACAACCCTGCTATTGTTTTAAAACGGAAAGCTTGGGCTATTTTAATAAGAATATTTGAGGGCAATATAAGACGCAAACGATTTTACTCTAGATTTAAGCTATACCCATGAAGTGAGTTATGCTTTTGAAATTGCAATAAATATCCGCTGGTTTAAATACATTTTCTATTCAATTAAATTTAAAAACCTTGAAAAGCATAGAAGGAAAAGGAGCTGCAATAAACATTTAGACTTTTTTATATCATTTCACTTCAACTATTGCGAAAAAATATGGTTTGGTATGGAAATTGCACTACATATCCAATGGCAAATCAGCACACGGACCATCTTATTCTTTTAATTCATAGCTTAACAAAGGCGGAGAAAAGAAATTTTCGATTGTTTGCTAATAGGCAGAGTAGTTCGGAAGAGAAGCTATTCATAATGCTATTTGACTACATTGATTCTGCAAAAGTATTCAGTGAAGAAGATTTGTTAAAAAAGAATACAGCTATAAAAAAATCACAGCTGTCTAATATAAAAGCCAATCTATATAAGCAATTGTTGAGTAGTCTTACCCTGCTCCACAGAAATTCCTATGAGGACATTGCTATAAGAGAGTTGCTAGATTCATCTCGCATTCTATATTCAAAAGGACTATACAATGCCTCCCTGGATATGCTGGACAAAGCCAAGAAAATGGCCATCAATATCAAAGATTATTCTCTTGCTTACACCGCTATCGATTTCGAACGAAGAATCGAAAACCAATATATTACAGGCAGTATGGCCGAAAAATCAATAGCCCTCAAAAACCAAAGCAACGAGTTGGTATCAAGTATAAAAAATGGCAATGATCTATCCAATCTTTCGTTGCTTTTGTACGGTATGTACTTAAAATATGGTTATGTCAAAGACAAGCGTGATTACGAGTATATCTCCTCTTTCTTTGAATCTCAAATACCAAAAATCAATATTAAGGAACTAAAGTTTTTTGAAAAAATATATTACTTCCAATCCTATGTGTGGTACTACCATATGGCACAGGATTTTGTAAATTATTATAAATTTTCTCAAAAATGGGTTGCTACTTTTAAAGCCGAGCCAGTAATGATTGATGTAGATATAGCAATGTACATAAAGGGAATACACAATTCTCTCAATGCGCTCTATATGGCTACCAAACGCGAAAAATTTAAAGTGGCATTCGAAGAATTCAGAATATTTGGTGAAGAAAAAAATACCAGTTTCAGCACCAATGACGAATCCGTTTTTCAGATGACGCTGAATTTTCATTTGCTTAACAATATTTTTTTAAGCGGTGATTATGACAATGGAGTTAAAGCAATAGCCAAGCTGGAATTGTTTCTTAAACGGAATGAATACAATTGGGATATCAATAGGATTATGGTCTTTTATTATAAAGTAGCCTGTGTATATTTTGGTGCTGACAACCATGGCAAGGCTTTAACTTACCTGAATTACATTATCAATAGTCCAGCTTCTGATTTGAGACAAGATATACAATGTTTCGCAAGAATACTGAGTTTAATTGCACACTATGAATTGAAAAATGAAGTACTGATCAGCTACCAAATAAAATCGGTATATAGGTTTTTATCCAATATGGAGGACTTACAAGGGGTTCAAAAAGAGGTACTTAATTTTTTGCGCAGAACACCACAAATGCAAAGGTCAGCACTCAAATTGGAGTTTAAAAAACTTAAAAATAAACTCATTCTGTACAAGAGCCAGCCCTATGAAAAAAGACCATTTCTATACCTTGATATTATTGCCTGGCTAGATGCAAAAATCAATGGGACTAGGATACAGGAGGAGATTAAAAAAGGGATAAGCTAGGTAATTAATATTTAATGATTCCTCTATAATAAATTTCACAAAAATATCGAGCTACTGTAGAATTCGAAGAGTTAATTGAACTCTTGTTCGAAAAAATTAATATTAAAATTTGGGTAAAAGATTAAAGTTAGTTACTTATCATTTTTTTCTATCATTCAAATAATTATTTGCTGAGTAGAAATTATTTCTCTCCACTAAGCAGCATTTTTCACATTACAGGAATCATTAAAGTGTTAGTAAAAGTTGTTTCCTTGAGCTTGCGAAGTATTGGTGCTCCATTTGAAAATTTGAACGACTTATTGGTTCTTTGCGACAGAATTGATATTTTACATCATCTATGAATGCGATGCAGCACTAGTAGTAGAAGTCTGCTCTCAAGCAGAACATTGAACTAGAGTCGTAAGACTTTAGTAAGATTTGTTGAGGGCTTGTCGAAAGATGGTCCCTTTTTTTCAATGCCTTCGGTACAATATAGT
>JAYUTD010000542.1:0-7154 GCA_043755305.1 Saprospiraceae bacterium | reverse complement strand
TAGAAAGAAAATCTATAAATGGTAATAGGTTTCAAACAGATTTATCTGGACAAGCAAAAGGGATGTATTTTATAAAATTAAAAGACCTTGAAGGGAATGTTCGTGTACAAAAAATGATGCTCGATTGACCATCTTTTATTGAGAAAATTTCCTGCTCTGCCTTGCATAGACCTTATCCCTTATGCAAGGCAGAGTTGTTTTAAATACAAGCTATAGGTGGCAAAAGGTATAAAAATGACAAGCCGGAAAGTACATATTATTATTAAAAAATATTTATAACACTTTCTAATTCACTCAATATTAAGGGCATACATATATTTTACACAAAAAACTTGTCTAAAACAATATTATGCTTATCTTTGCACTCCAATTTAAAATTATTACATAATCAATTAAACTTCAAGTAATTAATGAAACATTATGAAGTGACTTTCATCGTCGATCCCGTACTGTCAGGTGATGAAATTAAAGCGACAGAAACAGTGTACATCGAAATGTTGAAAAACGAAGGATGCAACATTGTGCACATTGAAGAGTCTGGCCTAAAACAAATGGCATACTCTATCAATAAAAGAAATTCAGGTATATACTACACTGTTGAGTTTACATCTGAAACTGGTACTGTTATCTCTAAATTTGAGCTGGCTCTAAGAAGAGATGAGAGAATTATGCGATTCCTTACCATTGCCCTTGATAAATATGGTATCAAGTACAATGATGACAAGAGAGCCGGACTGATAGGTAAAGTAAAGAAAAAGGTAAAAGTTAAAAAGGAAGATGAGATAGCTGAAAGAAACAAAGGAAGGAATTCCGGAGGTTCTTCACATTCGCATACTAAAGCTCCGGCGCCAGTAGAGGCTGTTGCCCTTCCTGAGATTGATGAGCCGATAGTGGCAGCTGATGCAGCAACTGTTGACGAATAATTTTTTAATCACCTTTAAATAAAAATAGAAATGGCTTCAAAAGACGATATAAAATTCCTCAGCAATCCTACGATAGGAAAGCAACAAAAAAAATACTGTAGATTCAAGAAGTTTGGTATCAAACATATAGATTATAAAGATTCTGACTTCTTATTGCAATTTATCAATGAGCAAGGCAAACTGTTGCCTAGAAGAATCACGGGTAACTCTTTAAAGTATCAAAAGAAAGTAGCTGTAGCTGTAAAAAGAGCTAGACACTTGGCTATTCTTCCATTTGTTACAGACTTATTAAAATAATCTTTAAAATCTCAGTGTAATCATGAATATCATTTTATTAAAAGATATGGATAAGCTTGGTGATAAACACACCATCGTAAGCGTAAAACCAGGATATGGTAGAAACTACCTTATACCTCAAGGTGTTGGCGTTGTAGCCAATGCTTCCAACAAGAAAAAACTTGAATCTCTTATCGCAGATGAGGAAGCAAGAGAAAGTGCAAGACTGGAGGACTATAGAGCTATTGCTGCTCAACTTGAGGGTCAATCCATCAAGATTGGTGTCAAAGCCGGTACTTCAGGCAAAATCTTTGGTAGCGTGACCAATGTGCAATTGGCTCAGGCTTTAAAAGAGCAATTGAATCTTGACATCGAAAGAAAGAAGATAGTACTTCCTGAAGACGTTAAAGAAGTAGGTACTTATGAAGCTACCATCAACTTACACAAAGAAGTTAGCAAGAAGATCTCTTTCGAACTTATTGCTGAATAGTATGCTGTAAGTTACACTTGTAGTTTAAAAACATACAAATTATACAAACCTCTGTGAATGCAAATTCATAGAGGTTTTTTGTTTATACAAACCTTCAGCAACTTTTTTCCGGTTACTTTCTCTTCACGACATTTGCTTCGCCATAGCAGCCGCTACGAATGCTTTCAAAGATTTCTCTTCCAGTATTTCTTGTTTAAAAACTTTTGCGTGCACCTTAGGTGAAATCCTTACATTGAATGATTTGAAAGGCGGCTTGTTTTTCTGTGACACAAAAAGCGTAAAAAATTATTTACGGTTTCGATAAACCCTCATTTTAGTTCCTTGGTAGTATCTCCTTCAAAGGTGGCTAAGAGGTTTACTACTTCTATTTATCCCTCAAATTATTTCTTTGTCTTTTAATTCTTTTATGGTAAGTTCTTTGAGATTTCTTTTTATTTCGTTGGAAGGATATGGCTTCTGGAATCGGATTGTATGATCATTGGCTTGATTGTTAAATGGACTTGACTAAAATTTTCAAAGCAATAGAACAATATGCTAACCCATAATACTTACAATAGTATGAGGTGAAAACCCCTGGTTTTTGGGTTGGGCGGACCAAGTCCTGGTAGGCTGTAAAGAAAAGATTTTAGTTGGGAAAGTAGCAAATACAGTTTAATGAAATTAACTACCCAAAACAACAAAAGGGCGCTATTTATACAATAGTCCCTTTTGGATATAATTTAAAAACCTTGATTAAAAGTCCGGTAAATTAAACTTCTTTGCCGAATTTCTTAAGCCTATACTCCGCATTAAGGATTACATTCCTTCTTTCTACAGATGGCTTAGTGAAAGTTTTTCTTCTTCTCAATTCATTGACAGTGCCAGTCAATTGGAACTTTCTCTTGTACCTCTTGAGTGCTCTATCGATTGATTCGTCGTCTTTAATGTTAATTATCAACATGTTATATAAAAGTTATTTTTTAGAGTCGCAAAAGTACCATATTTTTTATTCACAAGCAAATATTTGATGCAATTTGATAAGTAATTTTTCCTGTGTCGATTTTCTTTTACGCAGCTAACTATTAATCACTTATATACATATTAAAAGAATACTATGCTTATATTAATATATCCCTTGGAAATAAAATTAATCGTACTTTTGTCAAACAATTTAATCGGTGAGCGACCAAACAGAACAGGAACAAAAAATATTCAACGAAGAGCTGTTTCCACATATGGATGCCCTTAAGACCTTTGCTTTTCACCTTACCTACAATGATGAGGATGCGGAAGATTTGGTGCAGGAAACTTATCTCAAAGCACATAAATTCATAGATCGGTATGTTCAGGGAACTAATGCGAAGGCATGGTTGTTTAAGATTTTGAAAAACGCGTACATCAACGAGTACCGAAAAAAAGTAAAACGGCCAACAAAGGTTGACTACGAAGACATAGTAACTTATCAAGATAGCGAAGATTCCAACATGTCTGGCTATTTTGACCTTCGCGAAGACCTGTTCAAAAATAGGATGGGCGATGAAGTTACCATAGCCTTAAATTCTTTGCCTATCGATTTCAGAACTGTCATACTATTATGTGACATTGAAGAATTCACTTATGAGGAGATTTCAAAGATCATTGATGTGCCCATCGGTACAGTAAGATCGAGGCTTTTCAGAGCTCGAAACATGCTCAAAGAAAAACTGAAAGGTTATGCCAATAAATTAGGGTTTAAAGATTTTAGGAGCAAAGATAAAAACGATACTTACCTCGATAACAATGAAGAAGAATAAAATTAAAGAGAGCAAGACTTAATACGTTTATTATTCAAAAACAAAAAGAATGAAACAATGAGTGGTTATCAGGATTTAAGAAAGCAAATAGCTTTGTATTTTGACAATGAATTGTGCCAAAACGACAAAAATAACCTGTTAGAGCAGGTTGAAACAGACCCAAAATGCTGTTCAATGTTTGAAAAAGAAAAAAATTTCAGAGAGTACATCAAAAACAATATCAAAAGACCAAGTGTATCTTCTGACCTTATAACCAGTATAAAAAATAAGCTCTCTACTTCTGTTTGAAAAAAATATCCTATATATTAACCTTTGTGATCTATATCCAATCATTTGGGCTTTATGCTTATGAAGGCACGATGAACTGTCATAAAATGGAGCAATCCCACAGTAATAAAGAACTTCATTGTAAAAAAGCAGTAACCCCACACAGTTGTAAATCTTCTCAAAAAGAAAAAGATTCCGATAAGGATTGCTGCGGAGAAATGTGTAAGTGTCAACACCTTAACCATAACCATATTTTGTCACTCTTGCCACAAACTGATAACTATCTCAGTTTAGTAACACCTGTATTTCTTGATAATATTAAGACCAATAAAAAAAACCTTCACGGCTTTGATCCGTTAGCCAACATTTTACAGCCCCCGAGAATATAGTATTCCATTGTAGATTTTATCATTTATTTTTTTCACTGACTACAATCCGGGATTGGGTCTATCAATAATTAATAACAATGAGAATATTTTTTTTAATGGCAATGGTCTTGTCCCATGTTGCTGTTTTTGGACAATCCAATACATACCAAACAAAAGTACAGGGTACATGTGGTATGTGTAAAGACAGAATAGAAGAAACTGCCCTCAATACCATCGGGGTAATTAGCGCTAGCTGGGATGAAGAAAGCCATATCCTTACCATAACCAAAGATTCGTTTTTTAACGAAAAAGAATTGCACCAAAATCTTGCTAAAGCGGGCCATGATACAGATTTGGTCAAAGCAGACGATGCAGTTTACAATAGTTTGCCCAGCTGCTGCAACTATAGGTCAAAGACCAATGATGGACATGACCACAGTCTTAACAGTCCTAATATTCCTGTTACTGCCACTATAGATGAAAAGCATTTGGTCCAGGGTATCATCTATGAAAAAAACACCAGTGGTAAAAAAACAGCCATCATTGGAGCGAATATTTACTGGCTTGGCTATGAAAGCCTTGGCACAGTATCAAGAAATGATGGAAGTTTTACCATCAAAAAAGATAGTACAAACAATAAGTTGGTTTTTACCTATGTTGGTTTTGCTTCTGATACTTTCCTGATTGATAAGCCAGGCGCTTTGGAAGTCGTTTTAAAGGAAGGTATTGCTTTGGATGAAGTAGTAGTTGAAGGCAGAAAACGAAGTGTAGAAGTGTCTTATATTTCACCTATTAAGATGCGCAAAATCAGTCAACGGGAATTGACAAAAGCTGCTTGTTGCAATCTTTCTGAAAGCTTTGAAACCAATCCGGCAGTGGATGTTTCTTATACTGATGCAGTAACCGGCACCAAACAGATAGAAATGCTTGGACTAGCCGGCCCCTATGTACAGATTACAAGAGAAAATATGCCTGATGTGAGAGGACTTGCTTCCATCTATGGGCTTGGTTTTATCCCGGGGCCATGGATCGAAAGCATACAACTCAATTTAGGTACAGGCTCAGTGGTCAATGGCTTTGAAAGCATCGCAGGGCAGATCAATGTGGAAATCAAAAAACCGACCGATAATGAAAAATTGCATGTCAATGGCTACTATGGCTCAGGCGGAAGATACGAGGCCAATGTCATCGCTAATACACCTGTAAGCGATCATTTTGACACCAATGTATTGTTTCATTACAATACCAGAAACCAGGCCCATGACAACAATTACGATGGCTTCCTTGATATGCCTAAAGGCAATGGTTATGCATTCTCCAACAACTGGAAATACTATGGTGACAATGGCAATGAAGGCCAGTTTGGCTTTAAAATCACCAATAGCAGCAACATAAGTGGCCAGGATACTGCCCACCATGCCGGCATACATCCTCCTGGCTACAAATTGTGGAAAGCAGACGTCAATTCCAATCGGTATGAAGCCTGGGTCAAAAGGGGAAAAACGTTTCTGAATAAAAAAAATACCAGTATAGGTTTTCAACTCGGAGGTATATATTACGACCAACAATCCCTTTTCGGCAACCGCATATACAATGGCACTCAAAAAATGTTGTATGCCAATCTTATCTATCAGACTATCCTAAAAACTGCCAACAATAAAATCAGTATGGGATCAAGTTTTCAGGCGGAGCAATCTGATGAATCATTGCAATTGGCACAATTTAAAAGAAAAGAAAATGTTGTCGGTGTTTTTACTGAATACACCTATTCTAAAAATGAAAAGCTCGACCTGGTATTTGGTTTGAGGGCCGATTACCACAACAATTATGGACTGTTTTTTACACCAAGATTTCACGGCAGGTACGCTTTTACACAAGCTACTGTTCTTCGTGCTTCTTTTGGCCGCGGACAACGCACAGCCAATATCATTGCAGAAAATATCGGAGGTCTTGCTACCTCAAGAAAATTTATAGTGTCCAGTGAAAACAATACCACACCTTATGGCCTAAATGCAGAAGTTGCCTGGAATTATGGGGTAAATATCACCCATGACTTCAATGATAAAATCCAATATAGCTTAGATTTGTACCTCACCAATTTCCAAAACCAGATTGTGGTCGATTATGATAAAAATCCACAAGAACTCAATTTTTATAACTTATCGGGAAAATCCTATTCCAGAAGCATCCAGACGCAATTGGATTGGACCATAGTCAAAAACCTGGACCTGAGACTGGCCTATAGATACAATGATGTAAAGACCAATTACAGCGGCAATCTATTGTATAAGCCATTGGTATCTCCACACAGGACATTTGCCAATATTGCTTACGAGCTGCCTAAGCAAGGTTGGAAACTAGACTATACCATAAGCTGGCAAAGTACCAAAAGAATAGCCAATACCGAGAGCAACCCGGAAATTTACAGATTACAAGCTAGATCGCAAGCTTTTTTTGTCAGCAATGCCCAGATAACCAAAACGTTTGGTAAAAAATTTGAATTGTACTTCGGTGGAGAAAATATTTTCAACTTTATTCAGCCAAATGCCATCATAAGCAGTGGTGAACCTTTTGGTCAATACTTTGATGCTTCTCAAGCGTGGGGACCTGTATTTGGGAGAATGTTGTATGGCGGCTTCAGGTATAGATTGATGAGAGAAAATTAGTTTTTCTATTACTCTGAATGGTTTTGGTTTTTTACATTAAAAAAAAGAGGGTGCCTATATTTTAGGCACCCTCTTTTTATTTAAATGAGTAAATAGTTTTAAACTTCTACTCTACTACAGTCACATCTCCATTGAATTTTTCCTCTTTGCCTCCTTTCTTAACCAGATCAATGGTGTACACATAAACTCCCGGCACTATTTTCTTGCCATTGAATGTGCCATCCCATGTATTGGCATTATCAGGGCCAGGTAAGAAGTTTTCTTTAATAAATATCAAATTGCCCCACCTATCGTAAATTGTCATAGATTTTACTACTTCAATATTGGCATAATCCTGTACGAAAAATCCTCCATTACTACCGCTACCAATTTTGATGATGTTTGGCAATATA
>JAYUTD010000541.1:0-7162 GCA_043755305.1 Saprospiraceae bacterium | reverse complement strand
AGCAACATCCTGATCAAACAGCTTTAGACTCTTGGCGGGAGAGCTGTGCAAAATGTATTTATAGATATCCTGAAATGAAGGATGCGTCTTGACCATTTCAACTTCTGTAGCCAATTTATTTTTTTGCTCTGTTAGTAAGCTGATGAAACTTTTGATTTTATTGTTGTCAAGTTTCAAAAAGTCATTTTCATTATAATTCAGGTATTTTATTTCAAGATTGAGTAAAGTAATGATGTCATTGTTTTCGTAGGCTTCGGTAATGCGCTTCATGGCTGCCTCATTCCTTGACTTATCTTCATCAGTGCCGGCTTTGTCTGGATGCAATTTTTTTGCGAGCCCAATGTAAATCTCTCTGATGTTTCTTTTATCTGCTTTTTGCCTTGCTTCCCGAGAAAGATCTTTTTTTGTTTTTTGTCTGTTGTCCCACTTCTCTTTTTCCGATTCTTGTTTATTTTTTATTTCTTCGCCATATTTTTCAAAAAAATTTGCGTAGGACGTTGGATCATTGAGATCGATGTCTGCATCTTCCGGATCCACATCGATGCCAAATGTATCTTTTATTTTTTTGCGCATCAATATTTTATTGAAATCATCTACTTCTTCAAAGCTATCGGTTACTGTGTGGCTTTTAGCCCATTGTTCATATAGTGCTCTAGTTGCCTCATCTTCTGTAAAATAACTGTAATATTTTTCTATCATCATAGGGATCAGGTCTTCACATTGTTGCATGGTATTTTTAGAAACTTTTACCTTATTGCTCAGTGCATCTATTTTTATGGCCATCTCCTTATACCCAAGAGCAGTTGTTTTCATTATAGGAACTACATGCTGGTGGTATTTATTGAGTAAGGCCGAATAAAATTCATGGCGTTCTTTTTTGTCCTTGTCCATGGCTTCTATATCCGACAATAATTTAAAATATTTCTTTTGATCTGCGCTGAGTTTCTGTTGATCCAAAGATTTGATGAGTGAAGTGATTTTTGGCATAAATTTACTATAGAATTATTGCATAGCTTTTGTTCTGTAAAAGTAGCTATATTATTCGAGAATCAGTAGTGTCGGCGTAATCTCTCTGCCAATCGGTGTTAGCTAATTGATTTACCTATCATTCCATTTGCACATTCTTCCATATTTTAACCACGAGGACATAGAGGACATGGAGGTTTTTACTTTTATATTTTCTTTGTGTTCTTTATGCTCTTTGTGGTTACCTTTATAATCACGAGGCCATTGAGGACATGGAGGTTTTTGCTTTGCTATTTTCTCCGTGTACTCCGTGATCTCCGTGGTTTTCTTTTATTAACCAGGAGGACATAAAGATTTTCAAACCGAGGTAATTGATTTATGATCCTATTATACCTTATCCGAAGGGGCCTTCCCAAAAAATTGCTTATACGCTTTACTAAAAGAGAAGAGATCAGCATAGCCCACTTTTACAGCTATTTCTGTTATGCTTTCTTTTCTTTTGAAAATGTAATCATTGGCTAAATTGAGCCGCAACGATTTGATATGCTGGTATGGAGTGAGACCATACACTTTTTTAAACAATCTAAAAAAATGGAATTGGGACATATTGGCTTCTCTGGCAATTTGCTCAATATAGATGTCAGTGGTGTAGTTTGCATCAATGAATTCCTTCCCTTTTGACAACTTTTTCAACAGGTCTTTTCTTGTACAAGCTTTTAAGGATGGAATAGATTGCAGTTGCTGATAGACTGGGATACAATCTGCTACTATTTGCTCAGCAATATGAAAGTAAAACTCATCTGTAAATCGATGGTCTTCTGTTGGGTTATTGCCAATATTGTAGTGCATCTCTGTCAATGTAATTCCTAATTGGGTCTTGTTGGCGCTGTATATATTTTCTAAAAAATGTCCTGACCTGAAAAAATGATCTAAGTCGGCATCAGGTTCCAGGTGGTCAGGCTTTGTATAGCTTGCAACTGCCTCTGATAGTATATCCATTGACAGATCAATGCAGATGCCCTTTACTTCTTTTTTGCTATCTACATAGATGCTGCCTTCGCAAGCAGGATTGCACAGCAAGTATTCCCCACCATTTACATAATAATCCTGCCCATTGACTGTGTATTTTTCCATGCCATTCAATACATACTTTATGGCAAAATTGTTGAATGGTATTGCTTTCTCAAATGTGGTAAGCGCAGAATACACGGTTAGATTTTTATGGACATTTCCGGCATTTGAACCGGGTCCATGGATATCATACACTTTGTACATAAGTTTGTTGTAAATTAATCTGATCAAAAATAAGCTTGTTAATTCAATTGCCGTTTTTTTTCGACCAATGTCTGTTTTCTTAGCATGTTATTTTTCATTTATGTGTCTAAGCCGACACTTAAACATATTTAAGGTAAATAGGGGTTGCTGAAAAAGTCAAATGGACATATTATACAAGTCGTCAAAGCGAAGATATGAAGCCCGTAAAAAATTGTGATACGAAATCACAATTTAGGGCTGACTTGCGACCAGCTGGATCGCAACTAGTTGATATTTAGAAACCGAAGTAGAATATGTTCAGTTGGCTAAAATGAAAAGCGTTAAAAAAAGATCCCCATGTAAGCATGGGGATCTTTTTAGCTTTTTACTGTGACCAACTGGATCACAGCATATTCTAAATTTTAAATAATTTAAAGTGCATACAAATATCACCAATTAGCGTAAAAAGCGTGCACTTTATTAAAATTAATATTGCTGAAAGTCCAATGAAATATAATATTTTGTGTTTTTCAGTAGCCCCTAAATCGAAATGTTGATTTCTCGCCATTTACTCAACGAAAGCTGTAATCTACTCAAACCAATAAAGTAAAAGGGTCACTAAGCAATATTATTTTTCACTGATAAGTGCGAGGGTAAAAACCTTTAAAATAAGTAAGGGATTATTTTACTCAACCAAGGAAAACATTATTAATCAAAAAAATTAAAAAAATGAACACACCACTTAATCCACTAAAAGAAGCAATTCTTATTCCATTCAATGAATATACGGTCCATTATTTCAGCCAAAGCAGTGCTCCATGGGAGGCCGCTTATATCAATTGTTTTCAAAACAAAGGCAATAATGACGTAGATCAGGTCGGCTATATTGTCTTTACTTATCCAATGGGCACTATGCCTCCTGGCCAGGAAAATCCAAACATGAGCTATTATCCAACAAATGTGCTGAATGGGCAAGTCAATCGACTAGAGCCGGAAAGAGGCCGGGATTTCTTCTTGATTTATTATGAACTCCAAAGATTTGATGATGTAATCAATCAATTGCGGTATTGCGTCAATCAAGAGGGTAGTATGTTTGCTTCATGCGATCCATTCAATCATGTGTGGGCTATTTGCAATAATCTGCACATGACGTCAGGCAATCAATATTAATAAGATCATCATTGTTACTGGGTGGTTGCCACTTACTCAATCACCCATGTAATTTACTCAAACAGACTTTATCCACAAAAAAATTGACTCATCTTTGGTAACAATTATTGATAAGTCAGAAGCTAAGCAAGGAATAAAACTATCCAATTACTTTTAAAAATAAAAAAAATATTTCATGAGAGCACTTATTATTAATCTTAGTTTTTTATTCGGTGCTTCTTTAACCATGGCTCAAAATGTAGGCATAGGCAATACTGATCCTAAAGCAAAATTGGATGTCTCAGGTGACTTAATCTTGAAGAGTGCCACCCTTACATTGTTGAATGGCAATACCATTGACCTTGACGTAATTACCAATAGGTACAACCACTACAAGCTCGAAGGTCCTACTTCTAATTTTCAAATAGGAGGTATCCTCGCTGCTGAACAGGATCGTATCATCACTTTATACAATCGTGCCGGACATTCTCTGGAGATATACAATGACTATGCAACAGTCGACCTTGAAAAGAGAATCCTTACAGGTACAGGCACTACTTTTGTTGTTTTTCCGGGGGGCAGTGTAACATTAAAATATGATAATATCATTGATAAGTGGGAAATCACGGCCAGTCATAACAATAATTTAAATTATTTCGGTGATACTAACTGGTCTTTGACTGGAGTAGATATTTATAATAGCAACAACGGAAAAGTAGGCGTGGGTACAAGTACCCCTAGTGCAATCTTAACTATTAATGGCAATCTTGCTCTATTAAGCGATACTATTTATGGTCCATGTGGAACTATGAGTATGGAATCAAGGGTAATTATTGATAATGCAATAAAAAACAGATCAGTATTGCATATAGTTGAAGATCCGTCTTGTAGTTTTACCTTTCCCCCACAAATAATGGGTCTAACTGGAGGTAGTGACGGTAAGCTTATTACCTTAATTACCCACCTTAATTATACCAGCATCAAACATCTGCAAAGTTTGATTCCTAATCCTTCTATTTCAGATAGTGCCAATATGATAGAGCTATATGAACCAAGCTTTAACGGTTCTATCAATGAACCCAGCCAGTTGAATTTGGCAAAAGGCGGAGCCATTACGTTGATCTATGATGGAACCAGGCATAGATGGACGCCTCTAAATTATTATGGAGAAATAAAAAGTGTTTTATCAGAATCTTGGCACCTCAGTGGCAATAGTGGAACTACAGTAACAAATTACATTGGCACCAATGACGAACAACCTTTGCAATTCAGGGTAAATAATGTTAAGTCTGGAATAATAGACTCTGCTAAAGCGAATACTGCATTTGGATATTCCTCCTTTAAAAACAATACTACCGGAAGTGGGAATACCGCCGCAGGTGCTTCGGCTTTGCTCAACAATACCAACGGCTACTCCAATACAGCAATCGGACATCTTGCACTTTCTGCCAATACCGGAGGATACCACAATACCGCAATTGGAAAAGAAGCCCTTTTATCTAACACAAATGGTTTTAGCAATACAGCAACCGGCAGTGGAGCACTTTATTCAAACACAACCGGATACTACAATGTGGCAAATGGAGGAGCTGCACTTGCCGCTAATACGACAGGGCATTTTAATACGGCAATCGGAAACCAGGTTCTTTATTCCAACACTACAGGCAGCCAAAACACAGCCACAGGGCAATTTGCTCTATACAACAACACAACAGGCTACGATAACACTGCTAATGGCGCATCTGCCCTCTATTTCAACACAATAGGCTACAATAACATTGCCAATGGAAATTTTGCTCTTTACTCCAACACCACAGGGTACAGGAATACCGCAATGGGGGCTTCAGCCTTGTATAAAAACCTGACCGGCAGATGGAATACCGCCATAGGTGGAAGTGCATTGTTGAATAATTCAGCAGGCTTAGAAAACACAGCTATAGGAGATGAAGCCCTTTTATCAAACAGTACCGGTCAGTTCAACACTGCTACCGGAAGTGTTGCATTGTACTCCAATACCACCGGTTCTAGTAATACAGCTAACGGAGAAGGATCCCTTTACAGCAATACCACCGGAAACAGCAATGTCGCCATTGGAATTCGTGCCTTATTCCACAATACCTACCGCAGTAACCTAGTAGCTATTGGCGATAGCACTTTGTTTAATAATGAGTACGGATTTAATAATATCGCTATTGGCAGTAAAGCACTTTACAGCAATACAACAGGAGAAGATAATACTGCAATTGGTAGAAATGCCCTATATAAAAACACCATAGCATCTGGCAACACTGCCACAGGAGTGTCAGCCCTTTATAATAACATATCAACATCGAATACCGCCAATGGTTATCGCGCTCTATTTTCTAATAATACGGGATTCCAAAACACAGCTACTGGAGAAAATTCCCTTTATTGGAATACCTCCGGAATCAGAAACACAGCTAATGGAAGTTTAGCTCTTTCCAGCAATGTAACAGGAATTGCCAATACAGCTAATGGTAATTATGCCCTTGAATTCAATACAACAGGAAGTTATAATATTGCCATGGGTTATGATGCCGGCTATTACAACACAACTACTGCCGACAATCAAATAGCTATAGGAAATACTACCGGTACCGGCGGCGCCAACAAAGCCATTATAGGCAATAGCAGCCAAACATGGATAGGCGGGCAAGTGGCATGGTCGGCTATCAGCGATGCAAGGATAAAAGAACAGGTGCAAACCGATGTGCCGGGGTTGAGTTTCATTACAGCGTTGCGCCCTGTTACCTATCACCTAAACATCCATAAACAAAAAGAAATCATGGACAGGCTTTTGGGCGATAGAGCCAAAACAGACACCCTACCCGATTGGGAAGGTAAGTACGACATAGAAAAGATAAAAATGACCGGCTTTTTGGCACAAGAGGTGGAAGCCGCCGCCAAGAAAATCAACTACGATTTTAGCGGTGTAGATGTGCCAAAAGTTGATGGGGGGTTATACAGCCTTCGCTATTCCGAATTTGTGGTGCCCCTTGTAAAAGCAGTACAGGAACAGCAGACCATGATTGAACAATTGAAAATACAAAATGAATTACTGCTCAAACGGCTTGAAAAATTAGAAAATAAATAAATCAAATACAAATAAAATGAAACAACGTATTTTATTATCATTTTTATTAACCACTTTAGTTAACTTAATTTACGCCCAAAATGTAGGCATAGGCAATACTGATCCTAAAGCAAAACTTGACATATCAGGTGACTTGATTTTGAAGAGTGCCACCCTTACATTGTTGGATGGCAATACCATCGACCTTGACGTCAATACCAATAAATACAACCACTACAAGCTCGAAGGCCCTACAAGCAATTTCCAGATTGGGGGCATACTTGCTGCGGAGCATGACCGCATTGTCTCTCTTTACAACCGCAGTGGGCATTCATTGGAAATCTACAATGACGATGCCACAGCTGCTGCCGCCAATAGGATATTAACTGGTACTGGAGGCACATTTGCCGTGTACAGCGGTGGAAGTGTAACCTTAAAATATGACCTAACGAACGTTCGTTGGGAAATTATTACCAGCCATTACAATAGCCTGGACAATTTTGGCAGTGGCAATTGGACATTGACTGGCAATGATATCTACAATGCCAATGTGGGCAATGTAGGTATAAACACTACCGCACCATTGACCAGTTTGCAAGTGAATGGAAATCTTTCCTTAAAAAGTGATACTATATTGGGGCCATGCTCAACCATGATGCCACCTAGCATCAATAACAATGTTTTGATAGACAATACTAC
>JAYUTD010000540.1:0-7202 GCA_043755305.1 Saprospiraceae bacterium | reverse complement strand
TCTCTTCGGCATTTCGCTGGCTTTACTGCCTGAAGACAAAAAACGGCCGATGATAGAATTTGCAGAGAGTCTGGCCGAAGTCATGTTTAAACTCACCAGCCTCATCATGTACTTTGCCCCATTTGGCGTAGGTGCTGCAATAGCAGTAACCGTGGGCAATCTTGGTGTAGGCATCTTGGCCAATCTGTTGTACTTACTGGCCACGCTCTACCTGGCCTTAATCGTATTTATATTGGCAGTCTTGCTGCCCATAGCATGGTATATAAAAATCCCTATTAGAAATTTTGTGAAAGCCATCAGTGAACCTGTGTCCATCGCTTTCGCAACCACCAGTTCTGATTCTGCGCTGCCCAAGGCATTGTCCAATATGGAACGTTTTGGCGTACCAAGACACATCGTATCATTTGTCATACCCACAGGGTATACATTCAATTTGGATGGTACGACCTTATACTTATCACTTGCCTCTATCTTTGTGATGCAAGCTGCAGGTATGGACTGGGGCATTGGCGAACAATTGTTGATAGGTTTTTCACTGATGCTTACCAGCAAAGGCGTCGCTGCAGTGCCAAGGGCATCATTGGTGATATTGATCGCTACTGCCACTACCTTCAAAATGCCCATGTGGCCAATTATGGCTATCTACGGCATCGATGCCTTGATGGATATGGCCAGAACTTCTGTCAATGTGATTGGCAACACACTGGCTTCTTGTGTTATCGCACGATGGGAAGGAGAATTCAATGACGAAAAAGCAGCCGCTTACACAGATAAATAAATTTTATGTTCAATTTACTTTCAGATTTTCACTGGACCAATTTACTCCAACCGCAATGGTACATAAGCAATGGGGGCATTTTGTTATTGCTTTTTGTAGTATTTGCAGAGACGGGTCTTTTTGCCGGATTTTTTCTACCGGGAGATTCGCTTTTGTTTGTTGCCGGCATCTACAGCAACGACCTTGCCTCTTGGCTTTACAATACCGACAATGATGTACTCAATCTTGTAATCCTTATCCTTTTGGTATCCTTAGCAGGTATAGCAGGAAATATAGTTGGCTACTGGTTTGGCAAAAAAAGTGGCACTGCACTTTATAGAAGGCGGGACACCATGCTATTTAAGAAAAAGTACTTGTTGCAAGCCAAGCGGTTTTATGACCACAATGGTGCCTTTACCATTATTGTCGCCAGATTTGTACCCTTTGTGAGAACCTTTGCACCGATAGTAGCAGGCATTATAGAGATGGATTATAAAAAATTTATGTCGTATAATATCATTGGTTGCATTGCATGGTCGACCTCTATGATTGCAGCGGGGCATTACTTACATAAATTTTTTCTATCCAATTATAACTTTGACCTGACCCATCACCTGGAAATTATCGTTTTAGGCATAGTAGCCGTGTCTACGATTCCAATCATTTTCAAACTATTGACTTCAAAATTTTCCCACAAAAATGACTGAGCAAAAATCCATTGGCATCCTATCCCTTCCTGTACTGGTAGGTGCATTAGGCTATTTTGTGGACATCTACGACTTGCTATTGTTTACCCTTGTAGGGGCAAAATCACTGGCAGACCTTGGTGTAGAAGGTGACGCCATCAATAGCTACAAGCTGAGCATATTGAATTGGCAAATGCTCGGACTGATGATAGGCGGCATACTCTGGGGCGTGCTTGGCGACAAAGTAGGTCGCATGAAAGTTTTGTTTGGCTCCATACTTATCTATTCTATCGGCAATATAGCCAATGGCTTTGTGCAGAATGTAGACCAATACAATATACTGCGCTTCTTTGCAGGCATAGGATTGGCCGGTGAGCTTGGGGCAGGCATTACGCTGGTCAGTGAGTTATTGACCAAAGAAAGGCGGGGCATTGGCACTTCGCTGGTAGCAGGTATTGGATTGTCAGGATGTGTGGTCGCTTACTTTATTTCAAAAGAACTGGATTGGCGCACTTGCTACTTCCTTGGTGGTGCTTTGGGCCTCGGCCTGCTTTTGCTCCGGGTCAGTGTACTCGAAAGTGGCATGTTTCACCAGATGAAAAACAGCAATGTGCAGAAAGGCAATTTCTTTATGTTTTTTACCAATGCCCGCAGATTTAAAAAATATATGCTGTGCATTCTCATTGGCTTGCCGACCTGGTACGTCATAGGCATATTGGTCAACCTCAGCAATAAATTTGGCCAGGAAATGAATATCGACGGGCCTATCGCTTCTGATAAGAGTATCATGTTGGCTTATGTGGGTATTGCGCTTGGCGATATAGCGATAGGTTTCCTATCACAATACCTTAAGAGCAGAAAACAAGCCCTTTATATATTTTATGGCATGGCTGCAGCATCATTTATCTGGTACTTCAACCTGACGGTAGCTCTACGACGCAGATGTATCTTGTATGCACTGCTCTTGGATTTTCTACAGGATTCTGGGCCATCTTTGTCACCATTGGCGCCGAAAGTTTTGGTACCAACCTCAGGGCAACCGCTGCAACGACAGTCCCTAATATGGTCAGAGGTGCGCTGCCTTTGATCACCATCCTTTTCAAAAACCTGCAGCAATCCTATACCTTTTTAAATGCAGCCATGATTACTGGTATTGTAGTTTTTGTTATTTCAATTATTGCTGCAATTTTGATCGAAGAAACCTTTAATAAAGACCTGGATTACATGGAGGAATAGGATTGTTCATCAACATGCCCTTTGCCTATCCATTTATTTTAAGCCTTCAGGCCATTCTTCATTTTACATTTATACTTTTTTAGTTAAATTTGTTTAAGAATTAAAAAGGTCAATGAGAAATTTATTTTTTATTTCTATACTATCCACTTTTGTTTGCCTTGCTTTTGGTTTCAAACCTAATGACTGGGGATTTTTTGGCCACCGCAAAATCAATAGGATGGCTGTATTTACTTTGCCCCAAGACATGCTACCACTATACAAAAAATACATCACTTACCTGGAAGAACACAGCGTAGACCCCGACAAGAGAAGGTACGCTACAAAACATGAGGCCGTAAGGCATTTTATAGACATAGACCAATGGGGTGAATACCCTTTTGCAGACCTGCCAAGGGATTTTTCGGAAGCGATAGCCTTCCATTCGGCCATATATATTATCGATAAAAACAAGGACACTAGTTTGTTGAAAATAGTGCCCCAACCGGCAAATAAAAAAGTAGCCCTCATTTACCAAAAGGATACCATTGCACGTGTGTCACCGCTAGCCTATAAAACCTATTTTTCAAAATACGTCATTCCTTTGTATTATGAAGAGGAGTGGACCATGAATACGGATACCTTCAATGCGTTTTTTAATACCCACATCAATGACGTGACAGTAACCATCAAAGACACCCTATCAGCCCACGGCATTCTCCCCTACTATCTGCCTACTGCACTTATAAAGCTAACCAAAGCATTTGAAGACCAGGACATCGAAAAAATACTGCGGCAGTCTGCAGAAATCGGACATTACATAGGCGATGCCCATGTGCCACTGCACACCAGCAAAAACTACAACGGTCAGCTTACCGATCAGGTAGGCATTCACGCATTTTGGGAATCCCGCTTACCGGAGTTATTTGCAGAGGCAGAATACGATTTTTTTGCGGGCAAAGCCCAATACATTGAACATCCCAAAGCGTATTTTTGGGACATTGTGCTCAAAAGCCATTCCCACCTTGAGGATGTGTTGCAGATCGAAAAAGAATTGAGCAAGACCTTTCCTTCTGACAGGCAGTGGTGCTATGACGAAAGACTAGGCCTATCCATAAAAATTCAATGCAAAGCATACGCAAAAGCGTACCACGAAGCGATGAAAGGCATGGTAGAAGACAGGATGACAAGTGCCATTCAATCCATAGGAAGCATTTGGTATACAGCCTGGATCAACGCAGGTCAGCCGGACCTAAAAGTCATGGTTGACCACCACAACAATGTAGTCATGCATGACGAAGAAATCAAGGTCGACCCCAAAATCAAAACCAGAGAGCACGAAAATTAAGACGCAAAAAGAGTGCAATTCCTGAGGCAGGGCAATCTCTTTGCCAATTTTTATGTAGTAAATTCAATAGCTTGGCTAAAAAAACCAAATTTTCAGAATATTATTCCTAATCACCAGCCTTTTATCCCTTTATTTTACTAAAAATTCCTTAGTTTTGCCCCTCAATAAAATATTGTACTAAAAACATGGACCACAGACAGATTGAAGCCAGGTGGAAAAAACATTGGGTTGAGCATCAAACGTACAAAACGGCCAATGATACTTCAAAACCAAAGTATTATGTGCTGGATATGTTTCCTTATCCAAGCGGATCCGGCTTGCACGTAGGTCATCCTCTCGGCTATATCGCTTCTGATATTATAGCCAGATCCAAAAGAATGCAAGGCTTCAATGTGCTGCATCCTATGGGCTACGATGCCTTTGGCTTGCCGGCAGAACAATATGCCATCCAGACCGGAGTGCATCCATCTATATCCACCGATGAAAATATTGCCACTTACAGGTCTCAATTAGACAATATTGGTTTTAGCTTCGATTGGTCCCGCCAGGTCAAAACCAGCGACCCCGCTTATTACAAATGGACGCAATGGATATTTATCCAGCTATATGACCACTACTACGACGTAGACCTCGACTGTGCCCAACCGTTGAGTGAATTGATAAAAAAATTTGAAAGCCATGGCAGCAATGTCAATGCAGCCAATAACCAGGACAAGCATTTTAGCGCTAATGAATGGTACGCCATGTCAGCCTATGACAAAGACCAGGTATTGATGAACTACAGGTTAGCCTATAGAAAGACAGGGTACGTCAACTGGTGTGAGGCCCTGGGGACAGTACTTGCCAACGATGAAATAAAAGACGGACTCTCAGAAAGAGGTGGCTACCCGGTAGAAAGAAAAGCTATGATGCAGTGGTTTTTGAGGATTACCGCCTATGCCCACAGACTACTTGCGGATATGCAGGACCTTGCATGGTCAGACGCATTGAAAACAATGCAAAACAACTGGATTGGCAAGTCAGAAGGTGCCCAGCTGTTCTTTGACATTGTCGGTATGGAAGAAAAACTTGAAATTTTTACTACCCGCCCTGACACCATCTTTGGCGCTACTTTTATGGTCATTGCCCCGGAGCATGATATGGTAGAAAAACTTACCACTTCTGATCAGAAAGCAGTAATAGAGGCATGCATCAAAGGCGTCAACAGCAAATCGGAGCGTGAGCGTATGGCCGATGTAAAAGACATGAATGGGGCTTTTACCGGCTCGTATTGTTACAATCCATTTACCAAAACCAACATACCTATTTGGATTGGTGACTACGTATTGAAAGATTACGGTACCGGTGCCATCATGGCCGTACCTAGTGACGATGACCGCGACAAAACCTTTGCTGCAAAATACAGCCTTGATGTCATAGATGTTGTGGACAAATCAGCCTATGCCGGTGCCAGCCTTCATGATAAACTTGGCAAAATCATCAACTCAGATTTCCTCAATGGCATGGAGGTAGTGGATGCCATCCAGCTTATGTTCGAAAAAATTGAGGCCCTTGGTATTGGCCAAAAAAGAATCAACTACCGCCTGCGAGATGCCAACTTTTCAAGACAGCGGTACTGGGGTGAGCCAATACCTATTGTATATGACAAAGATGGCGTAAGCCATGCATTGCCACTAAGTGAATTGCCACTTGAATTGCCTTGGTTGGAAGATTTCAAACCTACTACCGACGGTCAGTCTCCTTTGGCAAAAGTCAAAGATTGGACCACCACCAAAGAGGGCAATACACGGGAGACCGATACCATGCCCGGCTTTGCAGGATCGAGCTGGTACTTTTTGAGGTACATGGACGCCGACAATTTGCAGGAATTGGCTTCCAAACAAGCATTGGACTATTGGCATTCGGTAGACTTTTATATCGGCGGAGCAGAGCATGCCGTAGGCCATCTTATGTACTCGAGATTCTGGCACAAATTTTTGTACGACAAAGGCATTGTACCTTCCAAAGAACCATTCAACCGATTGGTCAATCAAGGCATGATCCAGGGCATAGTAGAGTATATCTTTTTAAGAAAAACAGACGACGGCATTGCCGATTTTTATTCGGCTTCGCTCGTAAATAAATCCGCCGCAGAGCATGAATTTGCTGCTATTCCGGTGCACTCAGACTTTGTCATCAATGGAGGCACGCCCCAAAGTCACCTCAACAAAGATGGCATCCAGCGATTTTTGGCGTGGAGGCCGGATTACATCAATACCTTGTTTTTTACCGAAGAAGGCTCTTTTAAAGCAGAAGAGTTGCCTGAAGGCGCTAAGTTTTATACCAAATCTGAAGTGGGCAAAATGTCTAAGCGCTACTTCAATGTAGTAAACCCAGATGATATGGTCGACCGTTATGGCGCAGATGTATTCAGGATGTACGAAATGTTTTTGGGCCCGATTGAGCAATCCAAACCATGGGATACCAAAGGCATCGAAGGAGTATCAAAATTCATAAAAAAACTTTGGTACCTTCTGCATAAAGACGAGGCCTTTGTGGTCAGCGATGAAGCACCAAATGCAGAGGAATTAAAAATATTGCATGCGGCCATCAAAAAAATTACCGCTGACATTGACAACTTGTCTTTGAATACATCGATTGCTGCATTCATGGTGTGTGTCAATGAATTGAAGCGATTGGAGTGCACCAAAAAAGCCATATTCACAGACCTGGTAAAATTAATTGCCCCTTTTGCGCCATTTGTTGCAGAGGAATTGTGGGTCAGACTTGGCCATACAGGCTCTGTCCACCACGCAGCATTTCCTTTGTGCAATGAGGCTTATCTTGTAGAAGACACAGTCATCTACCCGATCTGTGTCAACGGCAAAAAAAGAGGAGAACTGAGCTTCGCAGCGCAGGCCAGTCAACAAGAATTGCAGACCTCTGCACTGGAAAATGACGCAATAAAAAAATGGCTGGAAGGCCAGGAAATTAAAAAAGTGGTGGTCGTGCCAGGCAGGATGATTAACTTTGTGGTCTGACCGATCCTAAAACCAAAATTGTAAAAACAATACATTATTAGTATAATAATACAGTAAAAAAATGAAGCCAACACTATTAGTTCTGGCAGCCGGCATGGGCAGCAGATACGGAAGCTTAAAACAAATGGACGCCTTTGGCCCCAATGGGGAATCCATCATCGACTACTCTATCTATGACG
>JAYUTD010000539.1:0-2890 GCA_043755305.1 Saprospiraceae bacterium | reverse complement strand
TATTGGGATTGGCTACGGTAATGGTAAAACTTACATTTTGCCCATGGCTGTAGGAAGAAAGCACTGGTGAAATGGATACTGTTGTATTGGAACTTGATGGTCCATGGCAAGAACAACCCCCTTGGCTAACCCCAGTAATGCCACCGCTAAAGGAAGAAGAAGTGAAATAAAATGGAAGTCCCAAAACAATAAATACGCACCACGTAGTAATTTTAGTTTTCATTTCTATACATTTATATTGTTGTCAAAGATAGTTTTCGCAAAATGCAAGTGACCATAGTAACGACAAGCATCATAAAAATACCCATGCTCATGGTTTGATTTGAAACACCTTGTTTGTTATAACGAATAAAATTAATGAAAAAAAAGGAAAAATTGTAAATTTTAACGAAAAATAAATAGTTACTAATTTTCCAATAGCTGACATGAATCGCTCTGTGAAAGCAAGGTCACAATATCACGAATAGTCCGACTCCATTGTTTGTAATGCCAAAACCAAGGCTGGGAAAACTTGATTTATTAATTGTTTTATATTTCACTTCGTAGTTGTGGTAGTTGAAATTTTCGGCAAACAACTTTTTTTTTTACTATAGGAATTTTGTGTACCAATTGCAGCCACAGCAAACAGCACCGTAGGTACAATAAAAACATTTGGTCCCTTTGCATTTTTAATTTCACAATCCGGATTAAAGGCACAATCTCCGAATAGACCTCCGCCACTGATAAGTGCAGCGGTAAAGCATACACCCATGCCTATATAAAAATACATAGCATTTTGCCTATATTCTCTAACTTCTTAATTTCAAATATTTTGTGCATCATTGTGATTAAGATCCGGCATCTTATCAACTTTCTTATCATAAAGACCCCTATAAAAAATAAGTATTATTTGAGTGTACCAGGTTATAAGGGTTGGTGTATCTTTGTTTTAGTTTATCATTATGTAACAATATCTAAGGGGTTCATAAACAGCAACACAATCTTCTGTAAAACGAATAAAGGTACTAGATATTGATTGCTTTAGTTATAAAATTTTATATTGTGTAGGATTAATTTTTCACTTTGTTTTTCCAATACTACATAACGACAAGGTGGTAATCTATTTATAATTTCACTGATTGTTTTGGATTGCCACCTTTTTCCATCTTTTGAATATCGAATAGTGATTGGAAAATTTGCTACAAGTTCAAATTGAGGAGCAATCCTTTTCTGAAAATCAAGCTTCAGGCTTTGCCCTTGCCAGGAAGTAGATTGATCTTCATCGTACACATTGCTCATAGTATTCATTGCATCTTCCTCAGAAGCTTGCCATAGCGTATTGCCAAGGTTATTAAATGTAATGTTTTTCCATTTGACAATTCTATTATTTTTATGCATTTCATCGCCTATGCTGTGGACTTGCAGGCCAATGTAGCCGCTTCTGGTTCTGTCGTCTTTGTAATCCGTGATGACAGTGCCATTGATCCATGTTTTTATGTTTTTGCCAATGGCTTGAATTTTATAATGATTCCATTTATTTTTTTTAAATGCCGCCTGGGCTTCACGATTGTTTTCCGGCTTGTATAGCCAACCTCTGCGACTCTCGTCGTAGAGGCCGCCACTCCAAGCTCTTGGAGATGGATCTATTTCGATTTGGTATCCATGAAAGGCCCCATTGTTGTAATTTGGATACCTATTGCTGCGGATTTGTATGCCGGAATTCAATAAAGTATCTATCCAAACATCCACTTCCATTTCAAAATCAGCGTAGGCTTTATTGCTTACCAAAAAAGTATTGGTTGTATTGAGTGAAGTGATTCCCACAATGGCCTTGCCTTCCAGCTTGTAAGTTGCCTTACCGCCCAGCGTATGCCAATTGATTAGGTCTCGCCCATTGAAAAGGCTATTTTCATTGACTCTTTTATGCGAATTTGCTTTTGACTTAAGTATTTTCTTTTTTTGATTGAGCAATACTTTATCTGGTAAGATTATGGCAGGCTTGACCCTGATTTTGGACACATGCTCCGTATGAACCGGGCTGGCACTATTGCCCCAGGCATTTCTTATATAGGTGAGAATCTTAGCTATGGTGCCGTCATTGATCGCTTGATTGTCTCGTAGGGATGGCATAGGCGCATTGAAATTATAGTCTTTTCCAGCTACAGAAATCGGGCCCTTTTTGCCATTCAATAAAATAGAAACCGGAATACTGATGTCATCATGGATTACCCATTCGGAATGGTCTAGTGGTGGCCCGATAGTAGCTATGCCCTTGCCATCCATTCCATGACAGGATGCGCAGAACTTTTTGTAGTTTCCTTCCCCTTCATTGAATAGTTCTTTTTCTGATGCAGTAAAATGAACCATGTGTTTTAAATTCTTTTCTTGTTTATCATTGGTTTCATTGATCCATTGTATGATTTTGTAGTTGTGCGCTGCTTTTTTAAGTGTAGCTGTAATTGCATTGCGTGGAGATATATTCGTATTTTCTATGATACCTCCGGCAAGGACAGCTGCATAGCTTGTATCTGTTGCATATTTACTGCACAGTCCTGCTATCAGAGGTTGGGCTGCGTTGTAGTCTTGTTTCAAATACTTGCATGCAGCACTGAGGTAAATGAGGGTATTTGTTCTGTTTGATGGATAGATGAAGTTTTTGAAATCTTCTAAAGCAAGCTGGCTCGAAAAGTGAATGGCAGCTTTATGCAGCTCTTGGTTTTTGGAAAGAAGTAAATGCTTTAAGTCTTCTTTTTTTATTTCATTGCTATAGTGTAGAATCCAGGCTGCATGTAACTTTGCGGCATCACTCGCAGATTGACTGATGATTTGGTGTAAATCAATAATCACACTGCTCAACTCCTTATGCGATATAAGGGCCCATTGTGCCTGGATTCTGTGCCATTTGTTGGGG
>JAYUTD010000538.1:0-2890 GCA_043755305.1 Saprospiraceae bacterium | reverse complement strand
ATCCATTTAATGCAAATGGATTGGACCATCTGGTACTGCTGTATATACAGATACCAGTCAGTGTATTTAGAAAAGCAACCAGATTGTCTTTTTGGGTTTGAGTCAAATTTAAGTTTTGGCCAGTGCCCGGAGGTGGCCCTTTCAACCGATTGTCCAATTGATTGTTGGTGGCAGGATTGAAAGTAATTACATTGTAATGATTGATGACATCCAGCAATGTTGCTTTACTGCCGTCATGCATGATAGGTCCATTGACCTGTCCGCTTGCATTGACCAAATCTCTGAGCGTAGGAGCCCTCCTCACTGTGATGTCAGGTGTGCCAGGATTTGCAAGATTGCCAATGATATTGTTATTCAGACTTGCCGGATCAATGTCAAACTCTGGAGCCCTATGGCATCCCTGGCATCCTGCGCCGTTTTGGGGCGGGCCGGGAGGTGCTAAAAACAAAGCCTTTCCGGCGTTTTCAGCTGCAGTAAAGTTAGGAAAATTTGCATTGAGGTTGTTGTTGGCTGCAGCAAGTCCTGTATCGAATTTTGAATCAAAAGATTGTATGCTTCTCACGAATTGGGCCAATGCATCCTGTATTTTAGCTTCAGTAATGACAGTATTTCCAAATGCTAATGTAAATAGAGTATCATAATAACCAATATTGTCCAGTTTTCTTATCAATGAATCAATATTGGGGTCGCCATTGGCACCACTCCACCCCATTTCAGTGTGGTCTTTTACCGGTTGAGTTGTCTGCGCTTCGAGCGTAGCTGCTCTTTCGTCCCAGAAAAACTTTACTTCAGTAGAGAATCTCGCATTGACCAATCTCATGGAATGACGGCCTGTGAGACCAGCTACCCCGGTACTTCTCAAGGCATTGTCACCGAAAGCGAATTGTTGCTTATGACAACTAGCACATGCTATTGTGTTGTTGACCGACAATTTTTTATCATAAAATAAAACTCGGCCTAATGTAGCACCGCCATTGGTGATGACATTGCCGGCTGTATTGTCTTTGGTAATATATGCCGGTTTGGTTTGAGCAGAATAGTTAAGTAAATTGTTTAAATCTATGCCTGCCGCAGTAAGAAAAACCATGGCTATGAATGCAATAATTAGAAAGGAGTATCTTTTATTCATTTTAATTTTGTTAGATTATTTGTTATACGATAATTGACAGAAAAACCTTCGCAAGCCGTAAATGATTTTTTATTATTATACGACGGTTTTTAATCTATGTACTAAGAAAAATTAACTTTTATTTTCAATAGCATCAACTATAGTGATTTGCAATGTAAGAATCTTGTTAAATTATGGATTTTTCAATAACCATAAATTCAAATTCACTTATTTGCTTACTTTTATCGTTTCTGCTTTCCCTTGATGTGTTATTTTCAAAAAATAAATGCCATGTTTTAAACTTGAAAAATCTACTTTCTCAATGTCTTTGCCAGAGTAAATGCTTTGGCCTATGCCATTAAGCAAAGTAACTACCATTTATTGCATATTCAATTTAAAAGTGATCCAATGTATTTTGGCCAGTTCAAAAAATGCGGCATTCCTTGTGACAATGAATTATATTTTTCGGTTGGAAAAAGAAAATAAAAAAATGGATATTTTTTTTGCGATATTATTTCTATTTTTACCATCCAAATTATTATTTAACAAATGGAAACAATTTCACCAAATATATTTGTGCATGATATGCAAGCTACCATTGATTTTTATAGCTTTCTTGGCTATAATACAATAGCTAAAGTGCCAGATGAAGGCCCATCAGTATGGGTGATGATGAACAATGGCCAGGTCAATTTTATGTTTCAGACATTCGAAAGCCTGGGTGATGAAATGCCACAAATAAGCAGGCACAATGGTGGTTCACTTTTACTCTACATTCAAGTCAAAGCCATAAGGCAATTTCATGAAGACATAAAAGACAAGGTAGCAGTGATCAAGGAACTTGAGAAGACATTTTATGGGGCGACAGAATTTTCTATTATGGATAACAATGGCTATGTGCTTACTTTTGCAGAAGATGAATAGTTTTTACTTATGAGTCATACATATCATCAATATTGCAGACTGAAATATTGACCATAAGTTGGCTAAGTTTTTTTGTCACATCTGTAAAATATTTTACCCCTTTTTCTACACTTGAAGCACTTGGATCGCCAACGCCTGTATCTGCTGTTATTTTGGACCATTTCCTTTCTGTCCATGCCCAGCCCTCAGATAATGCTTTGATCTTGTGCTTCTTTTCAGCGCCATTTCCAGCTTCAAAAAGCGGCATAACCAAATGTGGTGCAAGGTACATTACAAGACTAGTCTCCATTTCATCTGCGTGGTCTCCTTTATTTTCAAAGTACAAAGTTTTGTCCAGTGACTGAAACCAATTGCAAGTACATAAAAACATTTTTGGAAATTTCAAACCCAATTCTCTGAGCATGGTTTTGAAGTCATTGCCCCCATGACTATTTACTATCAATAGTTTGTATATACCTTGCCTGTTGAGTACTTCTATCAGATCTGCGAGTATAGCAAGTTGTGTGCTTGGATTGAGATTCATGTCGAGTTTGATATCGGCCTGACCGGTATTGACACCAAAAGGAATGGTAGGCAGTACGATGACTTTTGCTCCGGCGTCGTAAGCGAGTCGTGCAGCTTCGGCAGCAATAGCATCTGCTTCAATGATATCAGTACCATAAGGCATGTGGTAATTGTGCGCTTCAGTAGCTCCCCACGGCAAGATGGCCAGTTCAATATGGGTGTCTTTCACATATTTCCAATTGGTCTCAGCGAGAATGTATGGTCTCATAGTTTTTTATTTGGTAATTAAAACAATGGTGTCTTGTTATCCGTCAAATGGTGATTTATATTACTATTCAAAAAGAGTTATTTTTT
>JAYUTD010000537.1:0-19160 GCA_043755305.1 Saprospiraceae bacterium | reverse complement strand
GTTTTTATTAACTAGTGCAAATTATATTCTGAAATTGTCATTAATATATCCATTATTAAATATAAAATAATAAATAAAGTTCAATAATGGAATAAAATTTTGTGTATTTTAAATAACCTTATAAATAAAATTACTTTTTATTCTTTACTACACAAAGATAATAGAATTTAATGCGTTAGTCAAGGCAAAATATTGATTTTAACAAAACATTATTCTTTTATTTGTAAAAATGCTTGTTTTTTTACATTTTTAAAAGTATTTATGTCTTGAAAATATTGTAAAAGAGCTTGTTTTGGAGGGTTGGTTTAAATTTTAGTTTACCTGAGGTAGGGATTAGTGAAATCAAGTTCGTAATAAAAATAGATACTTTTTGAAAAATTAGTTAAATTCGTATAATTGAAAACTACTTAATATGCGTCAGCTTATTCTTTTTGCTACAGTAATAGTGTTTTATTCTATACCTTGTCTTGGTCAAAACCGCCGCGGTACCAATGAAGTTATCATTGAAAAAAAGATATATCATCATTTTGACCTTTTTTCTAAAAATAAATTTCAAACAAATGCTGAACCCCAAATAGCATTCATTGACCAAAAGGTGCTTGGAGATATTTATATTCAAAATCCTACTAATATTTCTTTACCCTTAAATATAGACAGTAAGGTCCTTTTCCTTAATCTAAAGGAGAGCCAATTGTTTAGCAATAATTTTACCATCGAACTTTCATCAGGAGAAAAAATAGTGCCTGCCAAAATTCATTGTTATCGGGGCACTATTGAAAATAGTAAAAATGGCTATGCTACTATGGTTGTCGGAGAAAATTTCTGCTCGATACTTATTTCTAATGAGAACGGCAATTTTGAAATAACAAAAAATATACAAAATCAATATGCTTTCAATAAAAGTGCAATTGACTTGTCAACACAATGTGCTACAGAAGAAGATATGGCCAGCCAAATTGATACTCATACCAATAAAACACGGGCTTCAGTAGCCGATTGTTTGGAACTTTATATTGAAGCTGACAATGCAGCGTTCATTGCAAATGGGAGCAGTGCTCCCAATACGCAGGCTTGGATTACTACAATTTTCAATAATGTCGCTACATTGTACAACAATTACAATGTACCTATCATAATATCTCAGGTATTTGTTTGGAATACAATAGACCCTTTTGCGTCTTCTACTTCTCTTAATGCAATGCGTGCAGCTTTTATCACGAGACTTACAACTATAGGTTTGAGTGGAAAAGTTGGTTATCTATTGAGCACAAGAACGATAGGTGGCGGCATTAGCAATGGCATTGGTGGATTTTGCAATGCAATAAATGCTTACCCGGGTCCTTGTGCCCTTTCTACAAGCCTGCTGACTTCTGTTTCTGCTTATCCCACCTATTCTTATACTGTACAAAATGTTGCCCATGAATTGGGACATGTGATGGGATTAAGGCATTCTCATGCATGTGTATGGAACGGCAACAATTCTCAAGTGGATGATTGCGGCAATGTTATTGCAGCCAATAGCGGCAATACTCCTGAAGGCAATTGTTTCAATGCTGGATCTCCCATTCTGCCAGGTGCAGCAGGCGGTACAATCATGAGTAATTGCAACGGACTTTCCGGTCAAAATATAAATTTTTCGGTTGGCTTTGGTCCTGTAATAGGGGATGCTTTGTTTCTCAATTTTGTCAATGCATCTTGCTTTACAGGTATAAATTGTGGCACTATACCACCAAATAATGATGATTGTCTTGATGCTATTCCACTTACCTTGACCAAAACTTGTGCTTCAAAAATATACGACAACGACTATGGTACCCAATCCTCCAGCACTCCTTTGTTTTCTTGTGTTACGCAATCCTTTTATACAGACGTATGGTTTACTGCCATTGTACCGGCATCGGGATCTTTAACGATAGAAACCAAACAAGCAAGTCAATCTAGCCTTACAGATATGTTTATGCAGGCCTATAGTGGCAATTGTAACGCCCTTACACAGATTGCCTGTGACGACGACTCAGGTGATGCTGAGCATGCTTTAATAAGCCTTTCCGGTAGGACACCCGGTGAAAAACTTTACTTAAGAGTGTCACCAAAAGACAAGCCTGGAACAGATGATTTTGGAGAATTTGGCATGTGTGCATACGATGCTTCACTGCCATGCCATCCTGATTTCAATGCCTTGGTTTCTTTCTACAACAGCACCGGAGGTCCTACATGGACTACAAAAAATGGATGGTCGAGCAATGCGACCAATTGCAATGTTTGTACATGGACCGGTGTGGTATGCAATGCAGCAGGAAGGGTTACTGCACTCAATCTGGGATTTAATAATTTGACTGGTACTATACCAAATACAATCACCCAGTTGAGCTTTCTTACCAAGCTAAATCTGTATAGCAATAATTTAGCAACAGGCCCACTGCCCACTTTTCTCAACTCACTGCCACTACTTGAGTATGTAGATCTCGGCGACAACAATTACACAGGTACTATACCTGCTACCTATGGCTCCGTAGCAAATCTCAGAACCTTGTATTTAGACAACAACACACTCACCGGCACATTGCCTACTGCATTGGTCAATGCACCAATAGTAGTAATGTGGCTCAACAATAATAATTTGAGTGGGTGTATTCCCAGCAACTATGTAAGCTTCTGTATAAGAAATGCAGTCATACGATTGGAACAAAATCCGCTGTTACCTGGCAATGGAGATTTTGATGCTTTTTGTCTCAATAGTTTTGGCGGAGATATAGATGGTGATGGCTATTGTGGTGGTTCTACAGATTGTGACGATAACAATGCTGCAACTTATCCGGGTGCCCCAGAAATCTGTGATGGTAAAGACAACGATTGCGATGCACTCATTGATGAAGGCATACCGGATGTAACCAATACTTGGATAGGTACCAATGGCAATTGGAATGTGGCCACCAACTGGAGTACTGGTAAAATACCTGAAAAATGCCACAATGTGATCATTAGCCCTTCATCACTGTATACCATCACCATTCCAAACGGATATGCCGCCAAAGCCTCTTCAGTCACAATTGGCACAAATGGCAAATTACTTTTACAATTCAATGCTATTCTTAATGTCGTGGACAAAGGTGAAGTCACCAATAGTGGCAATATGACCTGCTTTGGTACTGTCAACATTACCAATCCACTCAATACCTCAGGCATTGCCCTTACCAATAGTGGCACAGTCTCTATCAACAGCAGCAGCACTATAAACATAACCAATGCAGGTGCTACAGCCATAAGAAACAATGCCGCTGCCATCTTTGACAACAATGGTGTGCTCAATATTACCAATAACCACCCTACCAATGGGCTATATGGCATAGACAATAGAGGCAACATGTCCAATACCGGTCAACTCACCATCAGCAATATCAATGGAAAAGAAATAAGGCTTGCCGTAGGTGCTATGTTACAAAATACGGATTTGGGTACGATTGAGGCAAAATAAATAACACCATAGTAAAGGTGTTATTTACTGAACTGGTGAGGTAATGGTATTATCGCTATATTTGTACCATGAAAGACCGCAAGATCATAAAGGCACTGAGCAAGCTCACTGTATATGAGCTCAACAGTTTTCGCAAGTTTTTGGTATCACCTTACTTCAATCAAAATGAAGCCTTCATTGCATTCTTTGACCTCATCAATGATGCCTTGCGCCAGGACCAAAGCTTTGATGCTATCAGCAATGAAATCATCTGGCAAAAAGTATATGGTAACATCCCTTATGTAGACGTCAAGCTGCGAAAACTTTCCTCTGATCTCTTTGCCTTGTTTGAAGATTTTATAGCGCAAAAGGCGCTGGAGGGTGATGAAGCCCAGACCTTGCATTTGAAACTCAAGGCTTATAGGAATCGAAATCTCAAAGAACTGTACAGCTCTGCAGTGTCCATGGTAGAATACTCCAATAAAAAACAGAAAGACAAAAATGCAGAGTTCTACCTCAATCAATTCATAGTAGAAAAAACCCTCCTTGATTTAAAAGAACAAGACGATATGATTGAGCGAAAATCCAACCTCGATAGCAACCTAAACCTTGAAGAAATATCCATCAACCTCGACGTTTTTTACATCGCTGAAAAATTGAAGTACTATGTGACCTTGCTTGATTTTAATAAAAACTATAACCTGAATAAAAAGATTCTGGGCATTGAGCTGATCTTAAAATTGGCCAAGTCGCCTGTCTTTAAAGACTATCCGCCTATAGCCATATATTATACTATATCATTGTCGTTGACTGAGGACCAAAATGAAGAACATTTTTTTAAGCTCAAAGAATTGATCAATACCTACCTTCACTTGTTTCCAGAACAAGAAGCCAAGTCTATTTTTGAGCACTGTATTACTTACGCTGTAACAAAAGGCAATAAAGGTAGCAACTTGTTTGAAAAAGAAGCCTTTGAATTGTACAATAAAGGACTTAACGAAAAATTATTGCTTTATGACAATAAAATTTCTACCACAAATTATAGAAATATTGTTGCACTAGGCTGCAAAATTGGTGAGTATGATTGGGTGGAACATTTTATTGAAACTTATTCCATCCATCTTGATGACAAAAGCAGAGAGTCAAATGTCAATTTTAGTTTTGCAAGACTTGAAGGTTATCGAAAAAATTGGAGAAAATTAATTGGGCATCTTGTAAATACAGAATATACAGAAGTGTTTCAAGCCATATTGTCAAGGACATTGTTACTACTCTCTTATTACGAACTCAAAGAAACAGAGAGCCTAACCTTCCTGCTTAATAGTTTCAAGCTTTATCTGGACAGAGAAAAAACATTGGTTACACAAAGAAAGACACCTTACTATAATTTGATAAAATATGTAAGAATACTAATAAAGTATACAAGCAAAGACAATGCAAAATTGAAAAAACTTAAATCAGAAATTGAAAGTACCGAATGGATTGTCAATAAAATATGGCTATTGGAAAAAGTAGGTGAGTTGCTTTAGTTGCAAGAGAAAAAATATAGTACATCTACCTTTTAACCACCTTCTTATTTACAAGCCCTTTGTCTGTGCTTACCTTAAGTGTATAAATCCCGGAAGAAATATCAGCCAGTGCTATTTGATCGCTTTGGCTATTTACATTCTTATGTCTTACTACTTCCATACCCACGCTATTGTACATGGTGACTTCCAGTATGGTATTGCCCCCATTGAAGTGGAGGAAAATGACATTGTCTGCAGGATTGGGATATACGATCAATTGATCGGCACTAGGCTGTGTTTCTTTTTTCTTTTTATTGATCTTGATCGTAGTACTTATGGGTTCAATTGCAAATTTGTTGCCTTCTGAATCTGCCGCAACAATTTCATCTGCAACAATCGTTCTGATGGAATAATTTTCATTGTCTTCCCTTAACCCATCTACTTCATCAACAATAATAGACATCTGACCAAAGACGCCATCGCCGCTTATGCCACTGCCTGATGTCCTGGTGAATGCCAATCTGAAGTTGCCATCAGAAATCTGCTTAAAGAAGCCTAAGCTAGGGCTATGGTCAGTAAACCAAGAATGTGGGTAGTATTCATTGACAACACTTGCAGAATCACCCCAGTCTACATTTAGTCCAAATGATAATCCATGTACATCATTGGCTGGCTTGGCATTCGTACCAAGGTGATAGTATATAGTCACCAAGTCTCCTGAATCAGCCTCAGCAGGATCAACAGTTATGGAAAAATGGAAGTCCTTATACCCCAATACTTCCTTCTTTACAAAATTATTGGTTTTGCCATAGTTGTCGTAAATGGCAGTCGCATCATCTGGTGTCAATACGCCATCACCATTGGAGTCAGCATGCTTTAGGTTGGTATTATAAACGGAGGTCGACTGCCATTCAGCGGAGGTCTCGCCTATATTGGCATTCACTGCAGTGGCTGTTCTTTGTGTGCCACTGTAACCTAAGTACCTGCCCAATACCAATAGATCGTCTTTGTCTACCCGACCATCATTGTTGAGGTCGCCTTTGTACACACAGTCGTCGATACATGGGCAGCCATTCAATGTTTCTTCCAAGGTGATTACTGTAACTTTTATAGGTGTACACTGACTGCCATTGATGCAGTAGTTTAGCACAAATTCTTCCTGACCAATCCATCCTAAATATGGCGAATAATTGATGATTGCTTTTCCAAAAGAAGTACCGCATGACAATGCCATTGAATCATTTGCTATGCTTACATCACCATGTATTGGAGCCTGATTTTGGTCTAAGGTAAATGAATATCCATTTATTGGAACATTGTATTCTATCGTAAGTGATTTATTTTTCAATACTTCGAATATGTAAGGTATATCTTGATTCGGTACAAAATTGCTTACATTGATTCTGATCTTTCCTGTTTCCTGGCCTATCGCTGAACTCGCCTTGTACCAAAAGTTTTTGACACCTTCTGCGCTAGAGGAAGTATAAGAAAAATTACCCTGCGAAGAGTTCGTCAACTGCTGAGAAAATGTATCTAAGGTTAGATTTTGAACTAGGTCATTTTTAAACACATCAAAGTCTACACTGCTGTTTTTGGCAACATAGACTACATCGTTTTTGACTACACCTGGATCTTTTTGTACGTCAATGATATTGGCATAATAAGTGATGGTGAAACCATTTTTTTCAAACTTAAAGCTGTCTTGACCTACTTCTTCTGCAGGCACATAGACATAATGATCAGGGCTTGTTTCAGTAAGAGGTGAGCCCTGAAAAGGTTGCTGATAGATGGTTGCTCCAGTCGGAACACTTACTTCTTTAGTGGCTAGATAATTTAGTGTGAATTCATATGTTTCGTTTGATGTAGGTACACCGACATTAGGTTCTATCTTTACGATTGCATGGTCAGATGTGCCCAAAGAATCAGTGAGTGTATAGTGCACATAATCTGGACCCTCGAAATTGGTATTGCTGTATTGGATCTTGCCATTTACTACAGAAGCATTGCCTGAAGATTGATTTATTTTTAATGTTGATCCAGAAAATGAATACGTGTCATTGGCCTTCACATCAATATCCAATATTCCTGTACCATTCCACTTCAACACATCATCGCTGGCATTAACTATAGAATGAGAAAAAGCAATATTGTATATTCTGTAATTTGAAGTCGTGTCCCCATTAACCAATGCTTTATACATAATCGTAGCTTGCCTTAATCCCATTAAAGATGGACTGGAATTATTGATGGTAATCACACCTGTAGTTTGATTGGCATTTACCGAAAAGTCAGGACTGGAAAGTGCAATGTCAATAGGAAGATTATTATTGAAAATTTGATCAATAACTGTAGACTGGCCGGAAATGACAAATACATTTTTTTCGGAGATACGCTGTGCAGATAAACCAATAGAATAGCCGGCAGCTATTACTAGCATAAATAGGGCTATTGCTAGCCTTCTATTTGAAGGGAATTTATGCATGTTTTGGTTATTGCAATTGTTAATGGTACAAAGTTAATTCTATTTTTGTTCTTTCCAAGGATTTTAACAAAAATTACATATTAAATTTATGTTAATAAACAAGGATATCTAATACATATGTATTTTAAAATCAGAATTTTAAATATATACATATTTTTTTATAAGAGTTTAACGAAAAGCCAGTACAAACCCCCATTTTATATACGTAAAAATTCTATATTTTTATCAAAATTTTATAGCTTGCTGTTTATCAATTGGATACATATATTTAAAACCAACTTTAATCAGTGCCTTCATTCTCAAATTGGCTCGTATCTTGCCCTTTTTCCTTTAACAATGCCCGATATTCAAGATAGTAGTAAAACATAGCTCTCTCCACTTTTGAAATAGGTCTGGTTCCGTTAAAAAAGTCATCTAACCCATTTTTTGGCAGGCCAAAATCCTTGGTCATTTGTTTCAATTTGGTAGATGTTTGATACATCCTTCGTTTTATCCAATTCAAATCCACGTCTTTTGTTGGTGCACCGTCTATGGTGTTACAAACTATTTTTAAGTGGTGCGAAGGCAATATATTTTCATCAAATACATCATGAACTATTTCTGCCAATTCCTCCTTGTCAAATATCTTTTTGGCGTCAGGATTGATTTGAGAGACAGATACACAAACTTCTTCTTCCGAAACATTAGAGATCTTAAAAAATAAGCCATAATTGCTTGCATATTTTCTTGTCTTTTTCAAAATAGCACCTACAGCTTCCTCACTGACTTGTAGTAGTTCAATATTTTTCATTATTTTATATTAAATTTTGGTATTCAATATACACTGTCAGCAGCACTTGTAATATTCTTTTAAAGAGTAGAATCTAAGTCCTGCAATCATTGAATTTTTGCAAGTAATAGCTTGCTTTTATTGCCCAATTCTGCAGATTTTTTCCAATTCTCTTTTGCTTTTACCTGATCGCCTTTTGCCATATACAAATCACCCAAAGCCTCATAAGCAAAAGCATTGAGATTGCCACTCTGAGAGATGGCTTTTTCCAAGGCCACTTGTGCCTTATCATAGTCTTGTTTACCCGTAAGTGCAATACCAAGTGCCGCATTTATTTTAGAAGTACAGACCTTATTACCACCACTTACCATCAATCCTTCTTCTGCTAAACTTATCGCTTCAGGATAATTTTTTTTAATGGATTGGCCCAATGATGCAAAGAAAAAATTGATGGCTTGATTAGGAAAAAAATCAATCGCCTGATTGCTTAACTTTGTAAGAGATTCAAAATTCTGTGTTTCCAAATATGCATACATCAGCTGTTCCCATACTGCAAAATTTTTATTGTTTAACTTTAAGGTTTGTTCATATTTAGTGATTGCTCCATCCAGATCTCCTGTTATCATAAGTACGTCGCCATCTAGACTATATGCTTTAGCCTCATCCGGATGGGTAAGAACTAGTTTATTTGCAAGATCCAAAACAGCAGATTTCACTTCGAGATTGTCTCCCTTTTTGAGGCTTTCTATATAAGGTAGCAATTCTTTGACCTTCACATCAATATTTATACTTTGATTTATTATAATCGGAAGAAGAGCCATAAGGTATGCACTTGGTTTTTCTTTTTCCTCCCCTTTGCTCAATATGGCAAGATTTGCGTCCGTGTCTTCACTGTCTATGTCCAATACCTTTTTATACAGTTGCATGGCTTCATCAATCCTGTTTTTCTTGGTTAGGTACCTGGCTTTTGTCTTTAGATAATGTTTATTACCCGCATATTTGGCAATAAGTGTATCCAATTCTTTTACCGCCTGAAGATCATTGCCTACAAGGTCGTATAATTCATATCTTTTCAAATAAATATCCGCCTGCGGTCCTATATTTAATTCCAGGCCATTGTAGAGCTCTATTGCTAATAAAAATTTATCTTGTTTTAGGAGACAGTTAGCTGCATTTTCATAATGGATGCGCTGCTTCGGTTCAAGTTCTATAAGTTTCCGATAATAAGCATGAGCTGTTGCTGGTCTGTTATTTTCATACATATATCCTGCAAGATATTGCAATACCCATTTATTGCCTGGACTGTTTTCCATTGCAGACTTTGAATATTTTTCAACTTGAAAAAAATCTTTTTTTTGGGCGTACGCTTTCACTAACTCAAATGCCACAGTACCATTGGTTCTGTCATTTTTATACAATTCTTCATACAGCGCTATGGCTTTATCCAATTTGCCTGTCAACATCTCACGTTGCGCATCGGCAAATTTTTCTTCATTGTTAACTTGGTCTTCCGTTTTAGATGTCGTTGGGTTTAAGGTTAATTCTTTTTGACAATAGATTGCCGATACAAGAAATAAAATTATTGCAGTAGTTATGATTTTTATGTTCACTTTTATATTTTCTGTTTTTACTTATATACTATACATGATAATTGTCAATAGAGTTCACCAGATTGGCATGAAATATTATAAATCCTAAATCAAAATTTAATATGTCAAGAGAAATGGTATTATTTATTGGTTTCCATAGCTTTGTAAATAAGGTTTTGGATTTTTGACCTGTAATCGTTTTTATTTAATAAATTATTATTCATAGATGGAAATGTTCTGTTAGAAAGAAAAACATAAATTATATTATTGGTTGGATCAGCATAGGCACATGTGCCAGTAAATCCAGTATGCCCAAATGTATTGTCTCCGGCTAGATTGCCCATGTTAATAGTTTCAAACATTCCTTTTTCCTTTAAATCAAAGCCAAGGCCTCTTCTTGTGCTGTTTTTATAGCGGGTTGTGAATAGCCCTACAGTACTTTCTTCAAAAAATCTTAGCCCTCCATATATGCCCTTATTTAAAAGCACTTGCATCAAAATGGCTATTTCTTTTGTATTGGAAAAAAGGCCTGCATGACCTCCAACGCCACCGAGCATTGCTGCACCCATATCATGCACTGTGCCTTGGATCAATTGACCCCTCCAATACTCATCCTTTTCGGTTGGGACTAGCTGTTCTTTGGGTATTTTATCCAAAGGATTGAACATTGTTTTTAACAGTCCCAGCGGTTTGTAAAAATTCTTGTTTGCATAATCATCAAGCTTTTGGCGGGAAGTGTTTTCAATGACTTTTTTCATTAAATAAAAACCCAGATCACTATATTTATACCCATCTCTTTTCAGCAATGAAGATGTGAATACTTTTTCCCAAATGGTATCTACATAGTTGCTTCTTAAAAATATTTTACTTGCCACCTTCACATCGAATCCTGCGCTGGATTTGGTATGGTAGTACTTTATAGGTAGTACCACTTTTTTGTTTTGGTAGCCAATAGTTGATTTATAAAATGGGATATAGGGCAAGAGTCTGGCATAGTGAGACATTGCGTCTACGATGGTTATGTCCTTTTTATCCGTATGCATTAATTGAGGAATGTACTTACTTATTGGCGACGCAATCTCTATCAATTTTTCATCATACAGTTTCATAATAGCTAGTGTAGTAGCCAATACTTTAGTAAGGGAAGCGACATCAAAAACATCGTCTTTTTGCATGGCTGTTTTTCCGTCATACATGTGATTGCCAAATGCTTTATGGTAGATTATTCTATTGTCTTTTGCCAAAAGTATAACACAACCAGGAGCAGCTTTTTTTCTGATTAATTCATAGGCGATATCGTCAATTTCGTTAAGTTTTTCAGTGTTTAAACCTACTCTTTCCGGGACCGAATAGCCAAGCACATCGAGCTTGTTTTTTGACAATCCACCTGACAACGGAAAGAAAGAAGATGCAGTAATTGGAAGCCTGCCATTGAATGAAGAAACGCCAAACATTGCCTGTGCAGTAATGTCCTGGACTAAATCATCTTCTTCATAGGCCACCAAAATGGTAGGAATAGTCTCAAAATATTTTAATGCATATGGATTGCCAAAGATTACAAGTATAACTTTTGTTTTTGTTGCCAATTCTTTAATAAATCCTATACTTTCTTTTGTTATCCCATACTCTTTCCCCGGAAATCTGCTCATCTCATGTAGAGACACAATTGCAAAATCAAAATTTTCTGCCTCTTCCATTATTTCACGTCTTTCTGTTAAAGGTATCTCTTTTTTAATCGTATAGTGGGTAAAAGTGTGGTAGTCATTCAGCCTTTTATGAAAAGTATTGATCGGCGTCAATCCAATACCAACTGTCATCATTTTTTTTGTATGAAAATTTTCAAAAGGAAGTGCATTATTAGCATCTATGGCCAATGTCAAAGCCGATTCCATTAATGTGGTTTTTAATGCAATATTTTCATTACTGTTTAAATAAGCAAGCAAATTTTTTGTGTCAAGAGGTTTTCTGTTGTAAAGTTGTGCCTTATATTTTGCAGACAATATTCTTTTAACACTTTCTTCCAATCTTGAAAAAGTTATCTTACCTTCTAATATATAAGACTTCAACATTGTTATCGCAGCGGCTAAGTTATCGGGCATCAGAATAACATCACAACCCGCAAGAAAAGCTTCAACTTCTGCTTGTCCATTCGCATAGTGCCTTGTTATTCCTTTCATTTCCATAGCATCTGTAATAATTAAGCCATCAAAGCCTAATTGCACTCTAAGTAATTCGGTAACAATATTATAAGAAAGTGAAGCGCTTCTAAATGGTCTATCATCAAGTGAAGGAATTTGAAGGTGGCCTACCATTATGGAAGACACTCCTTCTTTAATCAATGCTTTGAAAGGATACAATTCGACATTATGCAGTTGATCTATAGTACGGTTGATAACAGGAAGCTCCATATGCGAATCCACGTTAGTATCTCCATGTCCGGGAAAATGCTTTGCTGTAGCAATCATACTATTGTCCTGTAATCCTTTCATATAAGCAATGGCCTTATTGGTCACATAGTATTTGTCTTCGCCAAATGCACGTTCGTTTATAACTGGGTTGCCTGCATTACTGTTAATGTCCACTACCGGCGCAAAGTTAAATTGTATACCCATTTTCTTACATTGCTTTGCCACAAGGCTGCCCATTTTATAAATGAGGCTGTCGTCTTCAATTGCTCCAAGAGTAAGTTGTTTTGGAAATTTCATAACACTTTCAGGAAAGCGCATACCTAGCCCCCATTCCCCGTCAATACCAATAAACAAAGGGGTTTTAGACTTTTCTTGGTAAAGATTTGTCAGCTCTACTTGTCTTATAGGGCTACCCTGAAAAAAACACATTCCCCCAATATGGAAGGTATCAATATAGGACAATATTTTATTAACCTCATCCGTATCAAATTTAGAAAAAGCCCTTACCATAAAGAGTTGGCCGATTTTTTGATCGAGACTCATACCGGAATATATACTGTCAACCCATGATTGCTGGTTTAAGTTTGTCTGGCTTTTTATAGTATCAAGACAAAAGAAAAAAATAAAAATACATACCAGGTTTTTATTGATCATAGATGTGTATAAAAAATGGATAATTTACAATTCATACAAAGATACAATGATGGATTGAGTAAGTTTAAGAATTAGATTATTTATGAGCCAATAAATAATTCAGCAAATAATTCTATCTTGTAATTCCAAACCATTTTTTAATATTTTTTATGAAAATTGTAGCAATATCCGACACGCACGGTAAGCATGACAAGATTCATCTTCCGGCAGGAGATATGATCATACATGCCGGAGATGTATCCATGCGAGGATTAAAGATTGAAATTGATGCCTTTCTGGATTGGTATGCTTCTTTGGATTTTAAATATAAAATATTTATTGCTGGCAATCACGATTTCTTTTTTGAAAACCAAGACATTGAGACAATTAACGCTATGATTCCAAAAGACGTCATTTATTTGAATGATACCAGCGTTTGCGTTCAAGGTTTAAAAATATGGGGCTCGCCAATTACACCTTGGTTTTATGACTGGGCCTTCAATCGTCATCGGGGTCCAAATATCAGTAAGCATTGGAATCTAATACCAAATGACACTGATATAGTCATAACGCATGGACCAGTGCATGGCACATTAGATAGAACCAAAGCTGGCTATATGGTAGGGTGTGAAGATTTGTATGCAAAAATAAATGAAGTCAACCCAGTTTATCATATTTGCGGGCACATTCATGAAGCATATGGTTTAGTGCAGAAAAATGATACGACCTACGTTAATGCAAGTGTCTTAGACTCAGATTATAATGAGGTCCATCCAGCGATTGAATTAGAAATAAAATAAGCCCTTTAATGGTTAAAGAGAATCTTTTGTCATTTTGAATGAATAATACGTGTTCGGGGTTAAATCTTTGTTAAAAAGTCGCACAATATTGATCTAATTAGCTTAATTTCGTTTTTTGTTAAAAAAGGATTTTATGAATAGGATTTTTACCAGTTTGGTGGTTCTGTGTATGATGTGCATTTCGATTTATGCACAAAAAAAAGACAGCACTCCTATGCCAATTCAATTTTCCGGAAAAGTAGTAGGCCCGGACGAAAAAGGGGATATCATGCCTTTACCCTATACAACAGTGTCTATTCAAGGAACAAATAGAGGTGATTTGTCAGATTATGATGGATTTTTTTCTATTATTGCTTTAAAAGGGGAAACCGTAGTCTTTTCAAGATTAGGCTACAAAGAGGTAACTTTTCAAATTCCAGATACTTTAAGTTCTAACTATTATACATGGATTCAAGTCATGAGTGAAGATGACTATTGGCTTGACGAAGTCATGATTTATCCTTGGCCATCAAAAGATCACTTCAAGCAAGAGTTCTTGGCCATAGACATAAGCAATGAACTCAGAGAAAAGGCACAGACCAATCTTGCAGAAGATGTACTGAAAGAAATACGCTATGCAGTTCCTGCCGACGGTAGAGAAGCTGTAGGGATTGTAATGCGTCAAAATGCAGAAGACTATAAATATGTAGGACAGTTTAAGCCACAGAGGATATTTGACGTTATGGCATGGAAGCGATTTATTGAAGCATGGAAACGCGGTGACTTTAAAAACAAGAAGAAAAAGAAATAGGTATTTAGACCATATTATTTTAAACAAACCTTTTATATTAGGCCTATCATAAATTATATTAATGAAGTACACTACATTTATCAATGCATATGAAGATTTATTCTCTCACTAGATTGTTATACTTGCCATTGATGCTTATCATAGGGTATTATCTGTATCAAATGTATACCTCTGATTACAGCGATCATTCTATGGTTATTGTGGCTGTAGTGCTCATTACTATTCTTTATGTATCTCAGGCTTACATAGACAATTGGTGGATTACTAAAAATACACCCAAACTTGATGAGCCTATGAAAGCTTGGCTGGTAAAATACCTTCCATACTACAATTCATACAACGATGCTGAACAAGCTGATTTTGATAAGAGGCTTGTACTCTATGTTGAAACCAGAGAGTTTAAAAGTGTAGGCACTGAAAAACTGCGGGAAGTGCCTTATGATATAAAAAGTATTATCTCCACTCAAGGTGTGCGGTTGTGCCTGGGATTAGAGGATTATCTCATAAAAGATATGGATAGGATCTATATTTACAAACACCCTTTTCCAACCCCAAAATATAAACATCTGCACAATGTAGAAGTTGATGTAGAAGATGGGCTTTACATTTTCTCTACCGAGCTGGGACTTCCAGGTATTGTAGATACTGCCAATCACTATAATATCATTTTACATGGATATGCAGCAGCCTTTGTTATGCTTTACCAAACAATTAATTTTCCAGATATCAATAAATATGGTTGGGAAAGATTAGAATTGATTGCCGAGATTAGTAAAGACAAAGTTCTGACTTCCCTTGGCTTTCCACAAGTAGATCTTTTGCCTGTTCATATCGTTTGCTTTTTTGACTATACTGTGGCCTATCAAAAATTATTTCCTGACGAATACCATCAATTCTCAAAGATTTTCAACCAACACTTATTAAAGTAATGCCCTGTCTACTCAATTATTCTAGTCCATATGGCCATTTTATTGTCAATGCCGACGAAAAAGGCATAACCTCTCTTCAACTATCTGCCTCCTATCCAAAAGATAATCCAAATGATTTACTTATTGAGGCAAAAAAGCAATTGGATGCTTATTTTAATAAAGAACTCAAGATTTTTGACCTTTCTTTAAACTTTGAAGCTACAAATGCCAGCCATTTTATGATCAAAATTTGGAATGAATTGACACACATACCCTATGGGAAAACCATATCATATTTGGATCTTGCAAAAAAAGTAGCTACTGAGAAGCATACCAGGGCTGTAGGTCTGGCAAATGGTAAAAACCCAATTCCCATTATTGTCCCATGCCACAGAGTTATTGGCAGCAATGGGTCACTTGTAGGATTTGCCTTGGGTATTAAAATGAAAAAACAATTATTGTATCATGAATTACCTGCAGAAGCAGGAAGGCAATTGAGCTTGTTTTAAACCATGTACCTTTGAATAAAATAACTATTTTGTCTCATTGCAGATGTTTTTAAAGTTTACCGCTAACATTAATTCGCTTTCACCACTATTTTGCGATCTTAAACCATTAACTTTGCTTTACTTTTTACTAATACACAATTTAAATTCTTAATGCGCAAGTTTATATTTTTTATTGTTGTCATGTGTGTTTCAACTTTGGCATTTAGTCAGCAAAAGACTACGGCCGGAGACCTTATCACAAATCTTAAAAATGGTGCTGCAATCGTCAGATTGTACATGAATAAACCAAAAATAGATATACTCAATAAATCTATAAATGATGGAAAAACAAGTTTAGAAAGTAAAAAGACATTGCAAAATATGCTTGATGAACACCGTGCAGATAGAAACGAGTATGTGCATCGTGTAATCAAAGCTTTCAAAGAAAATTATACTTTTAGTAAAGTATATTTCATGTATGACTATGACCATAAAAAGTTGAAAGAGGGCATAAAGTCCGGAATTTTTTTAAATGATCAAGGGATTCAGGACCCTTCCATCGTTCTTCTGGAAGATCATTTTTTAATATTTGCCAGAGGCAATAATGATGATTCAATTATAATTTCTCAGCTTAATGGAGAAGAAATGCCAAAAGAATTTCCTGTTACTTATAAGAGAAGTATTATTAATTTATTCTCAATGGTTTTTTCTACGGATAAACTAGGAGATTTTGTGGGAAAGTTAAACCAAAAATTAAAAAAATTTTATGCGAAAACATCAGTAGATCAATAGCATTTTATTCATACCTAAGTGAGTCGATAGGGTCTAGTTTTGAAGCCTTGAGGGCTGGATACAGGCCTGATACTATGCCTACCACGATACACACAACTATACCCAAAAACATCCATGCCCAAGGAATCAAAAATTTGCCTTTTATAAGCAAGGTGACACCAAAACCTATGCAAATGCCAAGCATAATACCGACAATGCCTCCTATGATGCAGATCACAATTGCTTCAGTTAGAAATTGAATCAGAATATTATTGCTTGTAGCACCCAAAGCCTTTCTTAAGCCAATTTCTTTGGTTCTCTCCGTCACTGAAACAAGCATAATATTCATAAGGCCTATGGATGCCCCTAGCAATGTAAGCAGCGCAATGATTACCGTAGCTAACCTAAGCATAGAGGTCATATCTTTGAGCTGCTGCAATATGCTATCACTTTTTCTAATTTCAAAATCATTTTGCTCTATGGCCTCCAGACTTCTTACATTTCGCATAATGCCAATACCATCGTTGATAGCATTATCAACCATTGCAGCGTTGGCCATTGCAATATTAATATTATAGTTTTTTTCTGCATATCCGTACTTGTACTTAGACATCAAAAGCGGGATATATACTATACGATCCCCTCCGCCGCCGGAGCTGCTTCCTTTAGATTTTACTACACCAGCAACCAAATATTTATCTGTATTGACTGATATTTGTTTTCCCAATGCTTTTTCATCTTTTCCGTCGAAAAGCACTTTTACTATGTCAGCGCCAATAATTACTTTGTTTGACTCACCGATAACAAAGTTTCTGCCTACGGATATTTCCAAAGAGCTAGTATTGAAATAGTTTTCATCCACACCCATAATACTTACATTTGGATTGGACTTTTTATCTGCATACCTTATAGTAGCTGTGCTTTCACAACGAGAATCAATAGAGACACTTGCACCTGAAAATCTGAATTTATCTTTAAATTCCATCGCTTGTTCAAAATTAATACTAGGCGCATTGATCTCTTTTTTCCCCTTGTTAGTTGTTTTAATTGTCTGATTGGTTGGTCTTATTCGAAAAGTATTTGCTCCAAGTTTGTTGAAATTGTCACTCATAGAAAACAAAATTGCATCGATAGCTGATAAGATACCTACCAGACAAGTAATACCTACGGCTATAATCAATAAAGTAAGCAAGGATCTTAGAATATTGGTCCGTATTGATAAGAATGCTTCTTTTATATTTTCAGTAAGTGTCAAGCCTTTTTATATTTAAGGATAAAAATAAGTTATTTTACTTACACATCATGGCAAATTGGATCAATGGTTTAAATATCTTCGACCAATATAGAGGAGCCGTCTATTAAAGCAATAAATATTTTTTTATTCTTCCTCGGCTATGGAACCCTCACTTTGTCCCAAAATTTCATTCTGATTATCTTTGTTTGCACTTATCCAAAAATTATTGACGCCTTCTCCTTGTATGATGGAGACCATTTGGAGATTGAGCATTTCAAGTAAAGCCAGAAAAGTTACTAAGGCGTGCATTCTGTTTTCAGTATGCTCAAATAACTCAATAAAATCAACTTTGCTTTTATTGTTTATTTTACCTTGTATATAGAGCTGCTGGTTTTCAATGGTATAAGCGTACTGGACTATTTTGTGGATTGGCTTATTTTTTTGGTGATCAAACCTCTCCATTATTTTTTGGAAAGTGAGCAACAATTTGTATAAAGAAAGTGACTCCAATTCCAAATCAACTAAGGCCTTATTGGCTATTAATTTTAATTCAGAAGCTGCATCACCTCTATGATACCTTGAGTGTCTTAAATCTTCAAGTGATTCAAATTGCTCTACCACTTCTTTAAATCGCTTGTACTCCAACAATTTTTGGGCTAGCTCTTCCCTTGGGTCTATTTCATTACCTTGTTCATCTACTTCCTTGCGAGGGATAAGCATTTTAGCCTTGATTCGCATAAGGGTCGCTGCAACCAACATAAACTCACTGGCCACGTCTATATTTAACCGTTCAAGATCTTTAATATAATGCAAGAAATCATCCGTAATCTTTGCAATCGGAATGTCGTTAATATCTAGCTCATCTCTTTCAATAAAGAAAAGCAAGAGGTCAAAAGGTCCTTCAAATCTATCTGTCTTTATAGTATAAGTCTGCACTGTCTGTTTTTAGAATAATAATGATGATTTTTATTAAACAATCAACCTATCATTGGCCGCCATTGCTGCACCAATTACGCCTGCTGCATTCTGTAACATAGCAGGGGAAACAGGGGTTTTAATACTTAGATAGTTTTTGAATGACACAAATTCTTTGCTTACTCCACCACCAATAATGAATTCATCAGGTGACAAGTAAAAATCTATCATTTTTAGATAATTGTCAAGCTCTGCACCCCATATTTTCCAACTCAATTTTTTAATCTCTCTGGCAGAATTAGAGGCATATTTTTCAGCAATTGAATTTTTATACTTAAGATGGCCCAATTCTGTATTGGCTATCAATTTTCCATCTTTAAATGGTGCTGAACCTATACCAGTGCCCAAGGT
>JAYUTD010000536.1:0-2909 GCA_043755305.1 Saprospiraceae bacterium | reverse complement strand
AAAAATAAATCTCGCTATTGATCCTAAAAAGGACGTGGACGGCTTCCATCCGATGAACTTTGGTAAAATGGCACAAGGCATGGATGCCTACTTACCTGCTACACCATATGGTATGCTTGAAATGTTGAAAAGATACAAAATAGATACGGAAGGAAAGCACTGTGTTGTTCTGGGTCGAAGCAATATAGTAGGTGGCCCTATGAGTATATTAATGGCAAGAAAAGGAAATCCGGGCAACTGTACCGTTACGCTTACCCACAGCAAAACAAAAAATTTGAAAGAAGAATTGTTAAGGGCGGATATCATTGTTGCTGCAATAGGCATTCCCAATTTTATTAAAGCAGACATGGTAAAAGAAGGCGTCATAATATTGGATGTAGGCATCAACCGAATCAATGATGCGACAAAAAAATCAGGCTTTTGTCTGGTGGGTGATGTAGATTTCGAAAGTGTAAAAAACAAATGTAGCTATATATCTCCCGTACCCGGAGGTGTAGGTCCAATGACGGTTACAGCATTAATGCTCAATACGCTTAGGGCTGCTAAAAATGAAATCTATTCCTAATTTACTTAATAACAATTCACTTTACACAAGCAATAAATATGTTATGCCAAGCACCTACCAAAAAATAACGATTAACAGTATAGACGAATCGCTAATTGCGATGCTTGGGCTCGACTTTCCATTTGAGTCTTTTGAAGAAAATGAAGACCATACCATAGGCTACATAAAAAGTGAAAATCTCACCGACGGCATAAAAACAGCTATCGGAGACTTGGTCTCACAGTTCGATTGTGCTTATGTGTGGGAAAGCATCATTGACCAAAACTGGAATGCACTATGGGAATCTAATTTTCAACCGGTCACTGTAGATAACATTTGCCGCATCAGGGCAGAATTTCACGAGGCAGATCCAGACTATCCACATGAAATAGTCATACAGCCTAAAATGGCTTTTGGCACCGGGCACCACCAGACCACTTATTTGATGATCAAAAAAATGCATCACATTGAATTTCAAAATAAATCGGTTTTAGATTACGGATGTGGTACCGGCATACTTGCGATATACGCTTCCATGTTAGGTGCAGGACCCATTGATGCGGTCGATATTGAAAAAGAAAGTTACCTCAACACCATAGAAAATGCTGAAAGGAATGCTGTCAGTAACATCAAAGCATACGAAGGAGATATCAATGTACTTCCTTCCCTAAAATTTGACATTATTCTCGCCAACATCAATAGAAATATACTGCTGGATTCTGCCGCTGCACTGGCAGAAAAAAGCAAAAGCGGAACCATCCTACTGTTGTCAGGAATATTAATAGCAGATGTAGATGCAATCATTGAGACGTACAATAATGTAGGTTTTGCTGTTGTGAATCAAGAAGAAAAAGAGGGTTGGGTGTGTATGGAATTGAACTTCCAAAAATAATTATATTATGAAGTTGCCCAAAGGAAGGTGAAATATAGTAGCTATAAGTTCAACTTAAAAACTACCCCTGGATTCTTCTCATACTATCTCCGGAAACACCACTCCCCTATCTTCCTCAATCTTTATAAGTTTGTCAATCTTTGTATGTTCGGCATCATCAAGCAATGATTCATATTTTTTAATGGTGTCTTCCGTTAAAAATTGCTCTGTCAAAGTTTGTTCTTCAATGGCGCCGTCTCTAAATTTTATGATGATTTCGTTGAGGTCTTTTTCAAATTTAACGCTTGTTTTGTCTCCCATCTTAAAGATGGATATTTTCATTCTTCCTACATTGATCTCATGGATGATTCTCATATTAAATGTTGTGTGTTTGCAAAATTAGTAACCGGCTGTTATTTTTCATATTCACGTATACTCTTGCTTATCGATTCGTAAATCATTTTTAGATTGTCGTCGTGCTTCAATAATTCCATGTGTTTTTTAAGGACATTGGTATCCTCTCTTTTAGCAGGCCCTGTTTGCTCAAAGTTGTAAGGCTCTATGGCAAGCTTGGCCAGTGTTGCTTTCAATAAAGGTACAATAAGTTCGTAATTAAGTTTATTTTCTTCAAGCAAAGCCTTGGATTTCACTACAAGGTGATTGATAAAATTATTGGTGATTACGGCGGCAAGGTGCAAATTCATTCTCTGTTCATCATTTACTATATGTACTTGATTGCTTATACTCTTTGCCAATTCTTGCAATTGGGTCACAATAGATTCCTCCAGGGCTGTAATGAAAATTGGCACCTCCTCAAAATTGACCAAAGACACTTTTGTCATAGTCTGTAAAGGATAGAAAACACCTTTCTTTTTACAGTCAATATTCTCTATAGAAGTGCTGCCACTAGTATGGACAACCAGGCTATCTGTGTCTTTAAATGACACCGATACTTCATGTATGGCATCGTCACTCACGCAGAGAATAATAATATCCGCTTTTAATTCCCGTATGTTCTGATGAAAAGGTATATCATTGGCAATGCATATTTTCATAGCTGCTGAAATATTTCGGGAATAAAGTTCCACCTTGTGCAATCCGGAATTTTTAAATGTGCTAGCCAATTGGTTTGCCATATTGCCTGAACCAACTATACCAATGGTCATTTCGCATTTCTTTTAAAAACCCAGGCAAGAATGAGGCCCACCATCATAAGTATTGTGCCAAGCCAATAAAGATTGATGCCAGGAAATATTTTTGCTTCCAGAATAAGGTAATCGTTGCGTTGAACACCTGTGGCAACTTCAAATGGAACTTTGGTTATCCCGGCTCTATTGTCTTGTGCAACTCTGATTTCAAATATGTTGGTTTTAGGATCAATGTTGGACAATCTAATGTGTATACCCAGTTCAGGGATATAGTCTTTTATACCCATTGGGGCATTGTCCCTTATTACAAATATCGGTTTTGCCTCAAAGGTATTTTCTTTGTCCG
>JAYUTD010000535.1:0-2915 GCA_043755305.1 Saprospiraceae bacterium | reverse complement strand
TGGCAAATGAATAAATGAGTGCAAGTGAACAACACATTATCAAATTAGCACATTAAAATGAAACACACAATAGCCATTCACGGCGGCGCAGGTACTTTGGTAAAGGGGCAAATGACCTCAGAGAAAGAAATCGCATACAGACAAGCTTTGACAGAAGCGCTGGACGCAGGGTATGCCATCCTTGCGCATGGCGGAAGCGCATTGGACGCAGTAGAGACTGCCGTGATGTGCCTGGAGAATTGTCCTCTTTTTAATGCAGGCAAAGGTTCAGTATTCACCGCTGAAGGCAGCCATGAGATGGATGCCTCAATCATGGACGGAAAAACAAGAAAGGCTGGTGCAGTATCACTGGTAACCGGTATAAAGAATCCGGTGGCACTGGCAAGAGCTGTAATGGAAAAAAGTGACCATGTTTTTTTGGCTGGGGAAGGAGCTATGGTATTCGCAAAAAAGCTAGGTTATGCTATCGAAGTCCCGGCCTATTTTTACGATGGTTTCCGATACAATCAATGGCAGGAAATCAAAGGAAGCGAATCCTTTCAATTGGACCACAGCACGGCCAAAGAGTCAAAATTTGGTACGGTAGGGGCAGTAGCGCTGGACAAAGAAGGCAATATTGCAGCAGCAACTTCTACCGGTGGTATGACCAATAAAAAATGGGGTCGGGTAGGAGACAGCCCTATGATAGGTGCCGGCACGTACGCCAATAATAAAACGTGTGCCATAAGTTGTACTGGGAGTGGAGAATTCTTCATCAGAGGGGTGGTGGCGTATGATGTGTCTTGCCTCATGGAATACAAAGGCATGAGCCTCGAAGATGCTGCCAATGAGGTAATACACAAACGCATACTGGACCTCGGCGGTGACGGCGGTTTAATTGCCGTAGACCAACATGGCAATATAGCGCTGCCTTTTAACACAGAAGGCATGTACAGAGGCTACAAAAAAGCCAATGGTGTCTGCGCCGTTGAAATTTATAAATGATTTTAACCTACTCACTGTTTTCAACAAAGAGAGTTCGCTGATACTATTGGATCCTTTAAAAACTAAGATCATGGTTATAAATGATTTAAATCGTATTTTTACCCTTTATTTATATTAACTTTAGCGTTATAAATTGCATTGTTAATTATGCCATGATGGCGTTTGAATGAATCATTTTATAATTGTCTAATTAATTTAATAAAACAAAAGAATGAATATATTGGTGCCTTTTGATTTTTCAAAATCTTCAGAAAAAGCGTTAGATCTTGCAGTAAAGCACATCAAAGATTATTCTGGTAAGATTAATCTGTTACACGTAGTCAATGATGAAACCGATCTTCCCGAATCCTCCATGGATATAGAGTATATTGAAGAACATGAAATGGAAACCATTGATAAGTTTGCAACTCATTATTGCGATGAAAATAAGTTGGATCGATCCATGATCGAAGTAGAGGTTTTATACGGCATAGCTTCAGAATTAATTAATGAAGAATCAAAAGATTATGATCTTGTTGTAATGGGTACCCACAATAAAACAGACTGGTTTTTTAGGTTCCTTGGGTCTGTATCTGATTCCACCATTGCACACTCAACAGTACCCGTAATCCTGGTACCAGAGTCCTGGGATAGTACAAAGCCAATTGGCAAAGTTCTTTTTGCAATAGATGAAATGACTAGCATCAAAAGTGCGCTTGAAAAATTTATTCTATACAATGTAAGAATGAAAGCGCATGTAGATTTTATCCATTACGAAGACCATGCCGAGCATTCTAGCAACAATGTAGATGAAATAAACCAACATTTATTGAATCATCCGGAGTTATTTTCTTTTGATATCAAAAACATTGCTTCAAGCGATGCTTTTACAGCTTTAGGGGAAACTTTAAAAGATGGTGCCTATGATTTGCTTGTCATGGTAAAAAGAAACAAAGGCATTTTTCAGAATATCTTTGGCACCTCCTTTACACGTAAAAGCATTCATCTTGGCTACACCCCTACACTGATTTATCCTGAAGCATAGGGTTGCTAATAGTCTTTTGACCTCGATCCCTGCTGTGCTCATGATAGAATGCTAAGTAAGCTATCTTGCACTAACTGTGTTTTTTCCAATATTCTTTGCCGTAACTGCAAAACAGTTCTTCATTGGCTTTTATATTTCTAATGGCTGCAATGCACACATTGTTGTTGTCGTCAAGGGTAATTTTAGTATTGTTTTTATAAAGGGAAGTTGTTGACCCCTTCGCATCATTGGCATATTTAGCAAAGCACTTGACGTGCATACAATCCATTATTGTTCCATCAAGCAATAGGATAAAATATTTGTCTTTTCCAACCTTTCCCCTTTCAATGGCTTGCACATTTGTTAAAATTTTACCTTTGAACACAGCAACGTTTTCGCCTTTGTAAATAGCGATGGCAGTAAAAAGCCCGCTGCCTGCATTAGGTATTTGGGATGGATTTATGTATAAATAATCGGACTCTATCGCCTCAATCTTATCTTCCGTATGGTTGGTCTTCAATGGTTTTGGTTTAGGTCAGAAAAATTGCATTTAGCCTTTGAATATTTGGCCCAAAGATACAGAATTTATAACTTACATTTTTGACTTTGAATTTTAGACATGAAATTAGAAGTGAATGTACAATGTGCATTTCATTTAGAGCACCGTGTAATGCTATTAAAAATTACTGCCCCAATGTGAAAAGGATTGACTATTTTTGATTAAATATTTTTTAAAGATGCGGAGATTTATACTGATTGTGCTAGACAGCGTTGGCATTGGTGCCCTCCCTGATGCGCATCTATACAACGATTCAGGTGCGAATACACTCGGGCATATAGCAGAGTTGCATGCTAATTTTAGTATACCAAATCTGGTAAACTTGGGATTGGGAAATATTGATGAAAACAATCAAATACCAAAGACTGG
>JAYUTD010000534.1:0-19415 GCA_043755305.1 Saprospiraceae bacterium | reverse complement strand
GCAGGTTCGAGTCCTGTCTTCCCTGCAATTTCTCATTTAGAGGTTAAAACTTATAAGGAATGGAGAACATAAGATTATATATTAAAGAGAGTATTCACGAGTTAACAAATAATGTAACTTGGCCGACTTGGGGTGAATTGATATCTCACACTAAGCTTGTACTAATTTCAGCAGTGATTTTTGCATTAGTGACCATAATCATGGATGCGGTTGCTAACGGAATTCTAAGTTTTATTTATAATTTGTAATATGAGTGAGTCAGCAGCTACAAGATGGTATTCCCTTAGAGTGATAAGCGGTAAGGAGAAAAAAACCAAGGAAAAAATCGAGTTGGAGATAACCAGAAACAACTGGAATGATGTTGTTTTGCAAATTATCGTTCCTATCGAGAAAGTATATAAAATGAGAAATGGTAAAAAACAAACCATTGAAAGAAATATACTTCCTGGATATATCTTAGTAGAGGCTGTGCCAGAAAAATTTTCGGGAGAAGTAGTTAATACAATCACAGGTGTACTTAATGTAATACACTTTCTTGGAAAAACAAACCCTATCCCAATGACTCAAGTCGAAGCCAATAGAATGTTAGGTAAGGCTGATGAGTCGCAACTAAGCACGGAATCCATGTTGGATCCATTCTTAGTGAATGAAACCATTAAAATTACAGATGGTCCATTCAAAGATTTTGTAGGCGACATCAAAGAAGTAAACGAGGAGAAGAAAAAAATCAAGGTTATCGTTAAAATTTTTGGTAGAGGTACTGAAGTTGAACTGAATTTTGGTCAAGTAGAAAAACAAGTATAATTTATTTTTTTGCCTTTATAATGCTTCCAGCAAAAAATAGAATTGTACCAATAATAATTTTTATACAAACAAATTAAAATGGCAAAAGAAATAGAAACATTCGTAAAGTTGCAAGTTAAAGGTGGTGCTGCAAATCCAGCTCCTCCGGTAGGTCCTGCGCTTGGTTCTAAGGGTGTCAACATCATGGAATTTTGCAAAAGATTTAATGCAGCTACTCAAGATATACCTGGGAAGATAGTACCAGTATTGATTACTGTGTATAAAGACAAATCTTTTGATTTTGTTATTAAAACACCTCCTGCAGCGATGCAACTATTAGAAGCAGCCAAGATAAAATCAGGCTCACCGCAACCTAATAGAAATAAAGTTGGTTCAGTAAATTGGGACCAAGTACAGGCAATTGCTGAGAACAAAATGCCTGATTTAAATTGCTTTACAGTAGAGTCGGCAATGAGAATGGTAGCCGGTACAGCAAGGTCTATGGGTCTAACTGTAAGTGGCACTGCTCCTTGGAGTACAGAAAACAATTAATTTTTTTTAACACGGTAGGGAGTCTTTGTTAAAACTACAAAGACGTTAGTTACCTCAAATTTTTTTATATGTCAAACATAACTAAAAAAAGAAAAGAAGCTGAGGCTAAAGTAGACAGAAATAAGTTCTACGCACTAGCTGATTCAGTTGCGTTGGTCAAAGAAGTAAATACAACTAAATTTGACTCATCCGTTGACTTACACGTAAGATTGGGTGTTGACCCAAGAAAGGCAGATCAAGCCATCAGAGGAACAGTTACACTTCCTCATGGTACTGGTAAGACTAAAAGGGTTTTGGTTCTTTGTAATCCTGACAAAGAGCAAGAAGCAAAAAATGCAGGAGCTGATCATGCAGGTCTTGACAATTACATTGCACAAATTAAGGGTGGATGGACAGACATCGATGTAATTATTGCTACACCAGATGTAATGGCAAAAGTGGGCCAGGTAGGTAGAATACTTGGACCGAGAAACTTGATGCCAAATCCTAAAACAGGTACAGTAACATTAGATGTAGCGTCGGCTGTAGAAGATGTAAAGAAAGGTAAAATTTCTTTTAGAGTGGATAAGTATGGTATTATTCACACGACGATAGGCAGGGTGTCTTTCTCCAAAGAAAAACTCACTGACAATGCGAAGGAATTGTTGACTACACTGGAAAGGATGAAACCAAGTACTGCGAAAGGTATTTACATGAAATCCATTAGTGTAGCTTCTACCATGAGTCCAGGGATTAAAGTTGATCCAAAAACTATTCATTAATTTTTAAAATCTTATTAAGAATGAAAAAAGCGGATAAGGCCTTAATGATTGATGATCTGAAAGAGAAATTTGCAAACAATCCATATTTCTATGTTACAGATTCATCGTGTCTATCAGTAGAGGCTATAAATAAATTTAGAAGAATTTGCTTTGAAAAAGGCATTGAAGTTCATGTAGTCAAAAACACTTTAGCTAAAAAAGCGTTAGAGCCAAATGCTGAAGAGAAGAATTATGTTGCCATCTATGATGCACTTCATGGTCCAACTACATTGCTTTTCTGTGAGACCGCAAATCTTCCGGCAAAAGTGATTAAAGAATTCAGAAAAACCAATGAAAAGCCTCTTATCAAGGCGGCTTATATTGACAGCGGTGTATTTATGGGCGACAGTTCATTAGATGCACTGGCAAGCTTAAAATCCAAGCAAGAATTGGTTGGTGACATCATTGGTTTATTACAATCTCCTGCTAAAAATGTTATTTCTGCCCTTAAATCCGGTGGAAATACGCTCGCAGGTTTGATGAAAGCTCTTGAAGAAAGGGCACAATAAAATTGGCTTCCAAGCTACGCCATAATATTATTATTATTTAAAAATTTAAAAAAAACAAACAAAATGGCTGATTTAAAAGCATTTGCAGAGCAATTAGTAAACTTATCTGTTAAAGAAGTAAGTGAGCTAGCTCAAATTTTAAAAGACGAATACGGTATTGAACCAGCTGCTGCTGCTGTTGCTATGGCTGCTCCTTCTGGAGGTGGTGGCGAAGCTGCTGCTGCTGAAAAAACTGAATTCGATGTAGTTTTAGCATCAGGTGGTGCTAATAAACTTGCAGTTGTAAAAGAGGTGAAGAACTTATTGAACTTAGGCTTGAAAGAGGCTAAAGATTTAGTTGATGGTGCACCTTCTACTTTGAAAACAGCGGTTTCTAAAGCTGAAGCAGAACAAATAAAAACTGTTCTCACTGAAGCTGGTGCATCAGTTGAATTGAAGTAATTTACTCGTGAGATTTAAATGTACATTTAAGTCTTAAAAATAAATGGTTTGGCTTGGCCTATGTTCTTCATAGGCTAAGCCTAATGCCGTTTATAGATTTTTGAAAACAATTTAAACATTGAAAATAGTTTCAATGTTAAACTAAATAAAGTTTTTAGGATGGCGTCTACAAACAATGGATCTAACCCGAGGATTAACTTTGGAAAAATTAAACTTCCTTCGTATTATCCCGATTTACTTGAAATTCAACTTAAATCATTTCAAGAGTTTTTTCAATTAGAAACAACTCCTGAAAATAGAAACAGTGAAGGATTGTATAGAGTATTCCAGGAAAATTTTCCAATCACGGATACTAGAAATATATTCGTTTTGGAGTTTCTTGATTATTTTATTGATCCACCAAGATATACTATCGATGAGTGTGTTCAAAGAGGACTTACTTACAGTGTGCCATTAAAAGCAAAACTAAGGTTGTCATGTAACGACGAAGAGCACGTTGATTTCCAAACTATAGTGCAAGATGTGTTTTTAGGCAACATACCTTATATGACGCCAAAAGGTACATTTGTAATCAATGGTGCAGAGAGAGTGGTAGTTTCACAATTGCACAGATCCCCCGGTGTATTTTTTAGTCAAACTTTCCACCCAAATGGCACTGCAATTTATTCTGCTAGGGTTATACCTTTCAAAGGTGCCTGGATGGAATTTGCTACAGATATCAATTCTGTAATGTATGCTTACATTGATAGAAAGAAGAAATTTCCGGTGACTACTTTATTAAGAGCCATTGGGTTTGATTCAGACAAAGACATCCTCAATATATTTGATTTGGCTGAAGAAATTCAAGTCAATGACAAATCACTAAAGAAAGCCATAGGCAGAAAACTAGCTGCCAGAGTGCTTAGGAAATGGATAGAAGATTTCGTTGACGAAGATACAGGCGAGGTAGTCACTATCGAAAGAAATGAAATAATCTTAGAAAGAGATGTAATTCTTGATGAAGAGAATATCCACCTCATCAGTGATGTAGATGTGGATACAATCATCCTTCAAAAAGAAGATTTGGATGTTGATTATAGCATCATTTACAACACGCTGCAGAAAGATCCTTCTTCATCGGAAGTAGAAGCTGTGACCCAAATCTACAGACAACTTAGAGGTACTGATCCACCTGATGAAGAAACGGCAAGAGGTATAATAGATAAGCTATTCTTCTCTGATAAAAGGTATAACCTTGGTGAAGTAGGAAGATATAAAATCAATAAAAAATTATCTTTAGATATAAGTATGGAAACTTTGGTATTGACCAAAGAAGATATACTTTCTATCGTTAGATACTTAGTGGCACTTGTCAATCAAAAAGCAGAACTGGATGACATAGATCACTTGAGCAATAGAAGAGTAAGGACAGTAGGCGAACAATTGTATGCACAATTTGGTGTAGGTTTGGCCAGAATGGCAAGAACCATCAGAGAGAGAATGAATGTGAGGGACAATGAAGTCTTTACACCAGTCGACCTTATCAACGCCAGAACACTTTCATCTGTAATCAATTCTTTCTTTGGTACAAGTCAGTTGTCGCAATTTCTGGATCAAACAAATCCGTTGTCTGAAATTACGCATAAGAGAAGAATCTCTGCCCTAGGGCCAGGTGGTCTTTCCAGAGAAAGAGCAGGCTTTGAAGTCAGGGACGTACACTATTCTCATTACGGTCGTCTATGTACGATTGAGACACCGGAAGGACCGAACATTGGTCTTATATCGACCCTTTGTGTACATGCAAAGGTAAATAAAATGGGCTTTCTTGAAACATCTTACAGAAAGGTGAATAAAGGAATAGTAGACCTTAATGCTGATGCGATTTATCTTTCAGCAGAAAGTGAAGACCATATGAAAATTGCGCAAGCAAATGCACCTGTAGAAGAATCAGGTGCTTTTGTCAACGATAAAATCAAAGGCAGAGAGCAAGGGGAATTCCCAATTTTTACACCTGAAGAAGTTGATTTCATTGATATTGCGCCAAATCAAATTGTAGGTGTTTCAGCTTCATTGATTCCATTTTTGGAGAATGATGATGCCAACAGAGCTTTGATGGGATCCAACATGCAACGTCAAGCTGTACCTTTACTTAAGCCAAGATCTCCTATTGTTGGCACTGGTATTGAATCGAAAGTAGCTGCGGATTCTAATATGCTGATCAATGCGGAAGGAAGCGGTACAGTCGAATATGTGGACTCTACAAAAATCATTATCAAATACGATAGATCTGAAAATGAAAAATTGGTTTCTTTTGAAGAGGATAGTGTAACTTATAATTTAACCAAGTTTACAAGAACCAACCAAGGAACTTGTATTAACCTAAAGCCAATTGTAAGAAAAGGCGATAGGGTAAATAAAGGAAGTTTGCTATGCGAAGGGTATGCTACAGAAAATGGAGAATTGGCCCTTGGCCAAAACCTAAAAGTAGCATTCATGCCATGGAAAGGGTACAACTTTGAAGATGCCATTGTATTGTCAGAAAGGGTAGTAAAAGAAGATGTATTTACCTCAATCCACATCGAAAGTTTTGAACTCGACATCAGGGATACAAAACTTGGTGAAGAGGAATTGACATGTGATATACCAAATGTAAGTGAAGAGGCCACCAAAGATCTAGATGAAAATGGAATTATTAGATTGGGAGCCTGGGTCAATGAGGGCGATATCCTGATAGGTAAGATTACTCCAAAAGGGGAAACCGATCCTACACCGGAAGAGAAACTTCTAAGGGCCATCTTTGGAGACAAAGCGGGAGACGTAAAAGATGCGTCCCTCAAAACTCCGCCTTCTGTGCAAGGTATCATAATCGATAAGCAATTATTTGCCAGAGCCAAAAAAGACAAGTTTCAGAAAGTGCAAGAGAAAGAATTATTGACTTCTCTTGATGATGAGCATGCAGTTGAAGTCAATAAATTGAGGACTTTACTGATTGATAAATTGATGACACTGCTTAATGGTAAGACCTCTGAAGGTGTATACAGTGTCTATAAAGAAGAGTTGATATCTAAAGGGACTAAGTTTATTCCCAAGGTACTTAAAGACATTGATTACACCACAGTCGATTATTCTGGCTGGACGAAAGAGAAAGATATCAATGAGCAAGTAGCAAAGCTTCTCCACAATTTCAACATCAAATTGAATGGAGAACTTGGTAGATACAAAAGAGAGAAGTACAATGTCAGTATAGGTGATGAGTTGCCAACAGGCGTTCTTAAGTTAGCTAAAGTATACCTGGCAAAAAAGAGGAAGCTAAAAGTTGGTGATAAGCTTGCCGGAAGACACGGAAACAAGGGTATTGTTTCGAGAATTGTTAGAGAAGAAGACATGCCTTTCCTGGAAGATGGTACTCCGGTAGATATTGTTTTGAACCCACTTGGTGTGCCCTCAAGGATGAACCTGGGACAAATATTCGAAACAGTATTGGGCTGGGCAGGTAAAAACTTAGGTGTTAAATTTGCTACACCAATCTTTGATGGTGCGAGCATCCACGAGATTGATAAATATGTACAGCAAGCAGGCTTGCCATCGCTTGGTCAGACTTATTTATACGACGGAGAGACAGGCGACAGATTCCATCAGCAGGCGACTGTAGGTGTAATTTACATGCTTAAGCTTTCTCACATGGTAGATGATAAGATGCACGCAAGATCTATCGGACCATACTCATTGATTACGCAGCAACCATTGGGTGGTAAAGCGCAATTTGGTGGGCAAAGATTTGGTGAGATGGAGGTTTGGGCCCTTGAAGCCTTTGGAGCATCCAATATCCTGAGAGAATTATTGACCATCAAGTCTGACGATATCCTGGGAAGGGCAAAAGCATATGAAGCAATAGTAAAAGGTGAAAACCTTCCTGAGCCAAATATTCCTGAATCATTCAATGTATTGGTGCATGAATTGAGAGGATTGGCGCTTGACATTAAATTTGAATAATCTTTAAAAATATACCTACAACATGGCATTAAAAAAAGTTGCAAAAGTTGGTAAAGCATTTGATTCAATAACCATTAGTCTTTCTTCTCCGGATGAAATTTTGGAAAGATCAAGAGGAGAGGTATTGAAGCCAGAGACTATTAATTACAGGTCTTACAAGCCTGAAAGAGAAGGTTTATTCTGCGAGAGAATATTCGGACCTGTAAAAGATTATGAGTGTTATTGTGGCAAATACAAGAGAATTAGATACAGAGGTATTGTATGTGATAGGTGTGGGGTAGAAGTTACCGAAAAGAAGGTAAGAAGAGAAAGAATGGGCCACATAAAGCTTGTTGTTCCCGTAGTACACATTTGGTTTTTCAAATCTTTGCCCAATAAGATAGGCTACTTGCTCGGTACTTCTTCAAAGAACCTTGAGTCTATAATCTACTACGAAAAATTTGTAGTAATACAGCCGGGAATTAAGGAAGGAGAGATCAAGAAAATGGACCTGCTCACAGAAGAAGACTATTTGGCCATTGTAGATGCCCTACCTAAAGAAAATCATCTACTTGAAGACAGTGACCCAAATAAATTTATTGCTAAAATGGGCGCAGAAGCAGTATACGATCTGTTGATGAGATTGGATCTTGCCAATCTTTCTTATGACTTAAGACACCAGGCATCAGTAGAAACTTCTCAACAAAGAAAATCTGAAGCACTCAAGAGGCTTAGAGTAGTTGAAGCATTTAAAGAAGGATTCGAAAGAAACACCAATAAACCGGAGTGGACTATTATCCAATACCTCCCTGTGATACCACCAGAATTGAGGCCTTTGGTACCCTTGGATGGAGGAAGGTTTGCCAGTTCTGATTTGAATGACCTCTATAGAAGGGTCATCATTAGAAACAATCGTTTGAAAAGATTATTGGAGATAAAAGCACCAGAAGTAATCTTAAGGAATGAAAAAAGAATGTTGCAAGAGGCAGTGGACTCTTTGTTTGACAACTCTAGAAAATCCAATGCCGTAAAAGCAGAAGGAGGCAGAGCACTTAAATCATTGAGTGATATCCTTAAGGGGAAGCAAGGTCGTTTTAGACAAAACTTACTTGGTAAACGGGTGGATTATTCCGGAAGATCTGTCATCGTGGTAGGTCCTACACTTCACTTGCACGAGTGCGGTATTCCAAAAGGAATGGCAGCTGAATTGTTCAAGCCATTTATCATTAGAAAACTGATAGAAAGAGGGGTTGTAAAAACAGTAAAATCAGCTAAAAAATTAGTAGACAAGAAGGATCCTATTATATGGGAAATTCTTGAAAATATTTTAAAAGGCCATCCTGTATTATTGAACAGGGCACCAACGCTTCACCGATTATCTATCCAGGCTTTTCAGCCAAGATTGGTAGAAGGCAAAGCGATACAATTGCACCCATTGGTGTGTGGTGCGTTTAACGCCGATTTTGATGGTGACCAGATGGCGGTACACGTGCCATTGAGTCACGCAGCCATTTTGGAAGCACAAGTATTGATGCTTTCTTCACACAACATGCTCAACCCACAGGATGGATCTCCGGTGACATTGCCTTCTCAGGACATGGTACTAGGTCTATACTATCTTACGAAAGCCAAAAAAGGTGAAGTAAAAGGTGCTGGCATGAAATTCTATTCGGCCGAAGAAGTAATGATAGCTTTCAATGAAGGACAGACTGAATTGCATGCACCTATTCATGTTAGAACTAAGGTTTTAAAAGAAGTTGGTACTATGGGCTTAGGCCTGGTAGAAACGACTGTTGGTAGAGTTATATTCAACGAAGCTATTCCGGATTCAGTACCTTATATCAATATGTTGATGACCAAGAAAAACCTCAAAAAGGTAATCTCTGACATCATCATCAAAACCGATTTTAATGCAACGGCCAAATTTTTGGACGAGATCAAAGAGCTAGGCTTTTATTGGTCATTTAAAGGAGGTCTGTCATTTAACATTGGTGATTTGATAACTCCTTCTATTAAGGAAGCAACTTTGATCAATGCGCAAGCAGAAGTAGATGAGGTTTGGGACAACTATAATATGGGTTTGATAACGCCAAACGAAAGGTACAATCAAATAATTGACAAGTGGACTCTTGCGGATAGTTTGATAACAGAAAACCTCATGCGTGAATTGTCACAGCACAAGGGTGGATTTAACTCTGTGTTTATGATGCTTGACTCTGGTGCAAGGGGCAGTAAGCAGCAGATTAAGCAGCTTGCAGGTCTGAGGGGATTGATGGCAAAGCCAAGAAAATCAGGGGATACCGGCGGGGCAATTATTGAAAACCCAATCTTATCCAATTTCCTTGAAGGACTTTCGGTACTGGAATACTTTATCTCTACACACGGTGCAAGAAAAGGACTTGCAGATACAGCTTTGAAAACAGCTGATGCGGGTTACCTTACAAGAAGACTCGTTGACGTAGCACAAGATGTGATCATTACAGAAAGAGATTGTGATACATTGAGAGGTATAGAAACTTTTGCATTGAAAGACAATGAAAGTGTAATAGAGACATTGTCTTCCAGAATCATAGGCAGATTTACATTGTATAGTGTCGTTAATCCAAATGACAATTCTATAATCGTGGAAAATGGTGAATTTATTTCTGACGAAATTGCCAAAGAAATAGAAGATGCAGGTATAGAAAGCGTTACTATAAGGTCTGTACTCACATGCGAAACCAAGAGTGGAGTATGTGCAAAATGCTATGGTAAAAACCTTGCCAATGGCAGGATTGCAGAACAAGGAGATGCAGTAGGCATCATAGCGGCGCAGTCCATTGGTGAACCAGGTACTCAGCTTACACTTAGAACCTTCCACGTTGGGGGTATTGCTTCTGTAACTAAAACAGAATCTGAAATCAAATCGAGATTCGATGGTAAAGTAGAATTTGACAATATCAAAGTAACAGAAACCGGTGATGTAATTCTATCCAGGTCAGGTGAAATGAGAATCGTAGATTTAGAAACAGGTAAAGTATTCAATACCCACCATATTCCTTATGGTGCTGACCTTAAAGTTAAAAATAACCAAAAGGTAAGCAAAGGAGACCTATTGTGTGAGTGGGATCCATTTAACAATGTGATGATCTCAGAATACAATGGTATCGTGCAATTCGAAGCGATCGAGGAAGGGGTGACCTACAGAGTCGAAAGAGATGATACTACAGGGTTTGCAGATAAGATCATTATAGAATCAAAGAATAAGAAAAAACTGCCTTTGATTAGAATTTTATCTCCTTCAGGGGAAGAGCTAAAAATATATTCACTACCGGTAGGAGCGTATATATCATTGGAAGATGGCCAGGAAATAAAAGCCGGAGATAAAATCATTAAGATACCAAGAAGCCTGGGTAAGATTCAGGATATTACGGGTGGTCTTCCAAGGGTAACAGAATTGTTTGAAGCGAGAAATCCTTCTAACCCTGCTACAGTAGCTGAAATTGATGGCATTGTGTCTTTTGGTAAAATAAAGAGAGGCAACAAAGAAATGTTTATCGATGACGAGAAGACTGGCCAAAGAAGAAAGTATCTGGTTGGGCTATCAAGACACATGTTGGTGCAGGAAGGCGACTTCGTGAGAGCAGGCAATCCTGTGACCGATGGTGCAGTATCTCCTATGGATATACTTGACATCAAAGGCCCTTTTGCGGTACAATACTACCTCGTGAACGGTGTACAGGAAGTGTACCGATCTCAGGGTATCAACATCAATGATAAGCACATAGAGGTAATTGTGAGACAGATGATGCGTGACGTAGAAATTGTAGAGCCGGGAGACACCAGTTTCCTTGAAGGTGAAGCAGTAACAAGGCACGAATTCCTGGAGCAAAACGACTTTATCTTTGATAAGAAGGTTGTAGTTGAAGCAGGCGATTCAAGTAAATACGCGATAGGTCAGATTGTTTCTATCAGACAATTGAGAGAAGAAAATTCTTTCCTTAAGAGAAATGACAAGAAGATCATCGAAGTCAGAGATGCATTGGCTGCCACATCTAGACCTATGCTACAAGGTATCACTAGAGCATCATTGGGCACCTACAGCTGGATTTCAGCAGCGTCATTCCAAGAGACTACTAAAGTATTGAGTACTGCAGCTATGAGCGGCAAAACGGATTACTTAAATGGTCTTAAAGAAAACGTCATCGTAGGTAAATTGATTCCTGCGGGAACGGGTACAAAGGCATTCAGAGGCATGATGGTAAAAAATAGTGCTGAAGGTGACTACGTAGATGACGAAGTGGAAGATTACGATGACAGAGGTGACAGCAGAGACTTTAGAGATAAAGGAAAAGAGAGAGGAGAAAGAGAAAGTAAAGCTTAATCTCTTAAACTCAAATTTAGATATATAAAAAAGAGCCTTGTTGACCAGTCAATGAGGCTCTTTTGTTTTTGGGTTTTGGCTGAAGACTGGGGCAAACCCAAAAAAGAGAAAAGGGCGTTGTGTGAAACGATATTGCTTTGAGACCTAAATACATTACAGGAGAGAATTTAAATCAAATTTATGTGTTTAAAGGCGTGTATAAAAGGCCATATGTTTTTCTAAATTTCCCGTGGTCTTCCTGAATACGTATAACTATTATGAAGCGAAAGGCTTTATAGGAAAAATATAAGGTACTACAAACTCGATTGTGTGTACTCCAAACTCGATTGCGGGTACTGCGAACTCGATTGCGGGTACTCCCAACTCGATTGCGGGTACTCCCAACTCGATTGCGGGTACTCCCAACTCGATTGCGGGTACTGCGAACTCGATTGTGGGTACTGCGAACTCGATTGTGGGTACTCCCAACTCGATTGTGGGTACTCCCAACTCGATTGCGGGTACTGCGAACTCGATTGTGGGTACTCCCAACTCGATTGCGGGTACTGCGAACCCAATTTCGGATTTCGGATGGACGATTTACGATTTTGGATTTACGATTTAGTAATGACAAGACTATAAAAGCGACCAAATATTATTGCTCATTAAAAGTCAAAAAGGCGGACTGGGGCAATAAATATTTGTCTATAAGGAAAAATCAAAATTAAAGCATTTCAAAATAGGATTTTAATAGCCATTGCATCAACAGATTGCCTAAGTCGTTGAAAGGCGTCCAAAGAACATTGTGACGTATCCATTGGACTATATTGCGTCCTAAGGACATTCAACCTCACTGCTGTGAAACTATTGAATAACATTGCGTCCGCAGGACATTGAACTAAATTGGTGGCTAAGCCATTGAACTTATTGTATCCTCGCTAACCTTGCAATGTACTTACCCAATACATCAAATTCGACATTCACAAGCTGGCCTGCTTTCAATTGGCTAAAATTCGTGTGCTCATAGGTATAGGGTATGATGGCTACCTGAAAATGATTTGGCAGACCATCGTCAAGTATCAATGTAAGACTTGTGCCATTGATGGCTATACTCCCTTTATCGACCACAAGGTGAAAATAGGGCCGGGGTAGTTCAAATGTAAACAACCAACTGCCGTTTTTGTCTTCTACTTTGGTACAAAGAGTGACGGTGTCTATGTGGCCTTGCACAAAATGTCCGTCGAGCCTTGCATTGGCTTTTATGCATCGTTCAAGATTGACCTTTGTGCCTACTTGCCATTGTCCAAGGTTGGTCTTTGACAAGGTTTCATCTATGGCCGTAACTTTATATGTTCTATTGTCCTTGTCTATAGCTATTAAAGTCAGGCAGCAGCCATTATGGGCTATCGATTGATCAATGTACAATTCGTCTTCAAAGTCATGTTTTATTTCAAAAACAATATTTGATTTATCGCTTTCTATATGATGGACAATACCGGTTGATTCTATAATTCCTGAAAACATAGGTGTTTTTTAATGTGATTGATTATCTGATGACATTTATATACCCTTTTAAAGCTGTTTCTTTGGTGCTGCCATCTGTATCTTTGACAAACAAGATACATGTATAATAATAAGTGCCATCGGCGACAGGCTGGCCGGAGGAAGTATTGCCCTTCCAATTCAGCGAAGGCCGGGAAGTCTCAAATATTTTATTGCCCCATTCATTAAATAATTTAAAATCAACAAAGGATATGAAGAAATTTTTTAATGGTTTAAAGACATCATTAGTGCCATCATTATTGGGTGTAAAAGTATTCGGCAGCACATATACCGGGCAATTGTCAATGCATATTTCATTACTTGTGACACTTTCATTTCCTTTGTCATCCAATGATGTAATAACATAACAGCCTGCTATGCTATTGGAATCCGGCTGATGAAAATAAGTATAGGGCTGATTACCCTCCTGCGAATGAATCAGTGCAAAGGCAGCACTTTTATTTTCCTTAAAGTATATATTAAATTTAGCTACATCCTCAGTATTTATGCATTGAGGGTCTAGGCCCCATTTCAATTCATTTTTGGCTTCTGTAGCAGCTATTACTTCCTGGTCACATATGCTCTTGACAACCAATACAGGGGTGCAAGGTGGCTTATTGTCCAGCGGCTTGCTACAAGCCTCTTGAGAAAAATTAATGAGCGGGTTTTCAATCTTTGGAATAGAATAGGTGCCCAGCGCTTTTACCTTATAGCAATAATTTTCTTCATTGACCAATCCACCATCTATATAAGTATTGGAGGTAGATTTACCTATTAATTGAAAAAGCCCACTCCCGTCTTTCCTATAAATCTCATATATTTTATTGGCCCACGGAGTTGAGCTATTGCAAGTTAATTTATTTTGCTTGTCTGATGCTTCTATGGTAAGGAATACCGAACTGGATTTAGGAATGGGTTTATATTCTTTGTTGTTTTCATAATAAAACTTTAGTTGGTAATCGTATTGATTTACTAAAGTATTTAATCCATTCCGGGTTATACTGGTATCCTGCCATGTGCTAAAATTTTGAAAAACCTTAGTTCCATTAGGGAATAGAGTGAATTGATTTTGTCCATACAAGCTTTGGTACAATTCTGTTTTGTAAGGACCGGGAAATTTGAGTGTATCAAAATCTATAAGAAGTGGTTTTGTCCATTTTATATCAATGCTACCCGCACTTTCACTTGTTACAGCTACACTTACTTTGGTCAGCAAGGGTATATCTCGTTTTAATTGGATACACACTTCTTCAGAATAGATGCTTTCTACTTTTTTATATGGATTGCCGGAAGGTGTTTTGAATGCAAATTCTCCAAGTACCCTGTAACAATAGGTTACATTGGGCTTTACATCATTGTCAATGATGAAGTATTTGCCATTGGCCTTTTGCTTTGTGTTGAAGACTACCCTGGTGTAAATATTTTTTAACGAGGTAAGATTGCATGTGTCTACAGGTAAGTCAATGGAAAGCGTCTTGCGCCACACTGAAAAGCCGTAAAAGTAGTCATCTTCCGTAATTTCACAATCGTAGGGCGAATCCCATTCTACTTTTATACTGTTCTCATTTTCAGCTTTTGCTTTTACGTTCTGGGGAGGAGGGCCTACTACTTTTATCTTTATGGACTTGAGTGTAGCTAACCCAAATGTATCTCCAATAGAATTATCTACCGCCCTTATAATGATTTGATAAAATTCTTTTGAGATATGATTGCAAGTAGTCTTCCAAACTAAAGTTGCAGTATAAGGTATTTTAGTGAAATCGGCAGGGGCCACTAATACTGCCTTGTTATTTGCAAAAGTAAGCGGTCCACCGGACACCGTTAATTTTACCTTTTGATTGATATCAGGGTCGGAAACTTCTATAGGCAATTTTATTTCAGTGCCAGCTATCACACAAATCTCTTCTTCCATTTTTATTACAGGTGGTCTTGACTTGCAATCCTTGACAAGGATTTGCATGTCCCTGATAATAGTATTGATTAGCACGCCTTCCCGCCATTCGGTAATGCGCATGGCTATATTGTATTCACCAACCTGAGGAGGATTTCTCCAAATAAAATCACCTGTCCTTGTATTTAGAAATATCAAATTGGTGGCCCCCGGGATTAATTGATCAGGAAATAGATAATTTGGTACATTTTCACCTTCTGCCTGCAGGGGAGTGATCAATTCATAAGACAAACTATCTCCATCTACATCATAGGCATTTGGATTATGGATGAAAGGTTGTCCTACACAAGCGATGTCTATTGGAGGCTGCAGCAGTTGAGCACTGTTGTTGCTGCCTTGAAATTGGAGGTCAAGCAATGTAAATCTTGTGGATAAGAAAAATTTGATATCCTCAGATCTTGGATAGTTGATATTTAATATATTGCCTGATCTATTTGGGTCGATAAAACTGATAGTAAAACTGCTTCTTCCGGGGTAAGTATGTTCCGCGATATATTTATTGAGTTTTACATCATTTTCCAAAGATTGGCCATTGCCATTGGCTCGCCTTACCCACTCCCTCAATCCATCGCCCCAAAATATCTCAAGGCTATCTCTATCAGCGCCTATACTGCTTTCCTTTGTATAGGTAGTGACTGTCATACGAATGGTCAGCGGCCCTATTTGTTGATAGGTAATTTCCCCTGCTCTGTTGTGTGAAGCAAAAATAGGGTAGCAAAGGAAGGCAAGCAGGATGAATAATATATACCTCAACTATTTTTTTATGTAAATATACAATTTTGTAGCTATTTGAAAATCCATATTTTAGCCATGGGGCTAGAAAATTACATATTATGTCGCCAGTTGTAATAAAAATTCTTTATGTATTGAACAACAGCTGACCCCCATTCAATCAAACGCTGAAAGTAAGAGATTATATTAAGCTTCGTTGTCTGCCACAAGTTTTGTAAAGAATGATGTAAATTCTTCAATTGACATACTGCCTATATCGCCTTGTCCTTGTCTTCGCACTGACACCGTATTGGATTCTATTTCCTTGTCTCCAATAATGAGCATAAATGGAATTCGCTTAAGTTCCGTATCACGGATTTTCCTTCCTATCGATTCGCTTCTGTCGTCCACAAGTCCCCGGATGTCGTGAAGGGCAAGCTCACTCTGTATAGCGTATGCTCTATCGTTGAATCTTTCTGATACCGGCAGCATCATAAATTGGTCAGGGGCAAGCCAAAGTGGAAACTTCCCTGCAGTGTGCTCGATCAATATAGATATAAATCGCTCCATAGAACCAAATGGGGCTCTGTGGATCATCACTGGCTGATGCGCTTTATTGTCTGAACCTGTGTATTCAAGTTTGAATCTTTCCGGTAAATTATAATCTACTTGTATGGTGCCTAGTTGCCATGATCTACCTAGTGCATCCTTGATCATAAAGTCTAATTTCGGACCATAGAAGGCAGCTTCTCCATAAACGGTGGTAGTGACAAGGTCTACTTTTTTGGTTGCTTCAATAATGGCGTTTTCCGCAGCGTTCCAATTTTCGTCAGAACCAATATATTTGTCCGGATTATTGGGATCACGCAATGAAATTTGTGCAGTGAAATTTTCAAAGCCCATTTTCTTTATGACCATAGTCGTCAATTCAAGCACGCTCAAAAATTCACCCTCTACCTGATCGACTGTACAGAATATATGGGCATCATCCTGCGTAAATCCTCTTACTCTGGACAAGCCATGGAGTTCTCCGGTTTGTTCATAACGATATACTGTACCAAATTCTCCTATTCTCAATGGCAATTCTCTATATGACCTTGGCTTGTGTGCAAAAATCTCACAGTGGTGAGGACAATTCATAGGTTTTAATAAAAACTCTTCACCTTCTCTGGGTGTTTTGATAGGCTGAAATGAATCGGCTCCGTATTTCGCATAATGGCCGGAGGTCTCATACAATAATTTATGACCAATGTGAGGAGTGACGACCATTTGATAACCTCTTTTTTCCTGCTCTGCTCTCAAAAAATTTTGAAGACGCTCCCTCAGCTGCGTGCCTTTTGGCAGCCATATCGGAAGACCGGAGCCTACTTTTTCTGAAAACATAAACAACTCTAATTCGGCACCTAATTTTCTATGGTCTCTTTTCTTTGCTTCTTCCAGCAACTCGAGGTATTCAGTGAGTTCTTTTTGCTTTGTAAAAGTAACACAGTATAATCTGGTCATCATCTTTCGCTTTTCATCTCCTCGCCAGTAAGCGCCAGCTATATTCATTATTTTTACCGCCTTGATCGGAGAAGTGTCAGATATGTGAGGACCTTTGCATAAATCTTCAAAATTGCCTTGCTTATAGAAAGTGATTGTACCGTCTTCCAATTCTGAAATCAATTCTAGCTTGTACTCGTCTCCTTTTTTTGTAAAATAGTCCATTGCATCAGCTTTGCTTACACTTCGCCTTTCATAGACAGATTTCATGCGGGCCAACTCCAGCATCTTTTCTTCTATCTTTTGAAGGTCACCAGGGGTTATCGTTTTGTCGCCGGTGTCTATATCATAATAAAACCCGGTCTCGATAGACGGCCCAATGCCAAACTTGGTGCCCGGATACAAGGTCTCTACTGCTTCAGCCAGTAAGTGAGCTGAACTATGCCAAAAAGTGGCCTTGCCTTCCCTGTCGTTCCAGGTGAAAAGGCGAACTACTGCATCATTGGTGATAGGCAGACTTGCGTCCACAACATGTCCATTTACACTTGCACATAACACATTTCTCGCTAAGCCTTCACTGATAGAAAGTGCAATATCCATTGAGCTTATACCCGATTCATACTGCCTGACGCTACCATCGGGTAGAGTAATATTGACCATAATAATTGTATTCTGATGATTTAACTAATTGAGGGTAAAAGTAACAGAAATTTGGCAGAAACTGGAAAAACTGAGCTATAATAGTTTAGCATTCTGTTGAATAGAGGATACAAATAAAGCATTTCAATAGCCATGAGGACTATGAATTGAAAATAAATATTTAACAAAAATCAAAATATTTAACTGATATTTGCTTTTCAAATACAAACATTATGTCAAAAAAGAAAAAATTCATTGTTGAAGATTCTACCGTACACGGCAAAGGTGTTTTTGCTGCGAAAGACATCAAAAAGGGCAAGAAAATTATTGAATACAAAGGTGAAGTAATATCATGGACAGAAGCCAATTTAAGGTATGTCGAGTTAAATGGCCATTCTCACACTATGTTTTTTGGTATTGACGATAAGACAGTAATAGATGGCGATGACAATGGCAATGCGGCAAAATACATCAATCACAGCTGCAAACCTAATGCCGAGGCAAGGAACAAGAAAGGCAGAATCTTTATATACGCTTTAAAAGACATCAAAAAAGGAAAAGAGATTTTCTATGATTATAAGCTGGAATTTGAAGGAAAAATTACAAAAAAGGTGTTGAAAAAATATGCCTGCTTTTGTGGCAATGCGATTTGCAGAGGTACACAGTTAGATCTGGAAAGTGCAAAAATGCAATAGATTTTTTAGTGGCACTATTTAGCATTTGTATTCCTTTTTTACTTTAAAAATTAAGCACCTTCAAAATGTTTTACTAAAATAAAATTGATTTTTGGTTTTAAACCAATGGTTTATTCATCTTGTTACTTCACCAGCAAAATATAGTACTATGAAATTACTTCTTAAAAAAGCATTAGCCGCTATTGGCATATTATTGCTCATAGGGTTAACTTTAATAGCTGTATATTCTGATGATTCACCCAAGGTGATTCCTACCCAAAGTGCCGATGAAATTGCCTATAAAATGCTTGATGCACTTAATGTTAAAGCCTGGGATAGCCTACAAAGAATTACATGGAAGTCCCGCAAGGGGATAAAATATACCTGGGATAAACCTGCCAATATTGCTACTATTTCATGGGACAGCATTGTTGTGAATATGCAGTTGGATAAAATAGAAGGCACCGTTTTAAAAGAAGGTAAAGTGGTACAGGATAAATCTGCCATTGACCATGCATGGAAATCCTGGTGCAATGATTCTTTTTGGATGTTTGCACATTACAAAGTTTTTGACAAAGGCACTTCTAGAGCACTAGTGCCAGTTGAATCAGGCAAAGTAGGATTATTGGTAAGTTACGATAGCGGTGGTGTAACTCCCGGAGACAAATATCTATGGATACTTAACGAAAAATTTATCCCCGAAGGATTCAAAATGTGGGTTAAGATTATTCCAATTGGCGGCACGTATGCTTCCTGGGAAAACTGGACGACATTGAGCAATGGACTGATGGTTGCGCCAAAACACAAAATGAAGCTCATGGAATTTAAATTTACCGATATAGCAATAGTACAATGAGATCAAGGTTGTTTTTTCAAATAAAAAGGACTGGACAACATAAAGGCAAAGCTTATTGACGGAATTCAGTAAATGGCCGTTCCGTTTAATTAGAAAGATAGTCCTACTGAAAGAGCTGATGGAAAATACTGCTGTACATATTTATCGCCCATATAAAAATTCATGCTAACATTGAATTTTTG
>JAYUTD010000533.1:0-7346 GCA_043755305.1 Saprospiraceae bacterium | reverse complement strand
TTGACCATGGAATGGCTCTCTGCTTTATTTGGGTAAATCATATCAGAACCCAAAAAGTAACCCTGCTTTCTTACTGTAATGTAAGTGCCATTTTTGTCCAACTTACTATTTTTATACGTAAAAACTCCGTATTTGTTAGTAGTGGTTGAGCCACTGTATATTTGAACCAACGCCCCTTCTACTGGTTGATTATTTTCATCATAAACATAGCCTAAGATATCCCCTTCTATCTCTTGTACCACTTGTGCCGTAAATATAGTTGTAGTAACCTTTTCTTCTGACTCAAAATCTTTGTGACAGCTATTAAGGAGTAAAAGGCAAGCAATGAATAATACTAATTGAAACTTCATTGTATAATTTGTTAGAACGTATAAATTTAAATAAAAAGAGCGAAAGTCGCCCATTTAATAGATTAGAGTTGAGATTACAGTGATTTGCTGCCTATATTTAAAAATAAAAGAAAAATAAATCAATGCTTAAAGGGCCAAAATTATGCAAGTAGCTATTTTATAAACACAGACTAGTTGTAAAATAAATTATGCGTTTAAATATTTTAAAATTATTGTGTGATTTTATTTATAATTACAAAATATAATTCCGAGTTTAGTTTGTTTTTTACCTGCATTGCTTTATTCAAAATTTTTAACCCTTACTACAATAACTCCGCTTTGCTTCTTATGTGCCATGAGGTATTGTTCTAAAGTTTTTTCTGTAATCACCACTTTCTTTTCATCCGTAGAGGCGTGCAATAAATAAAGATTGTTCCCTTTTCTAAATGCAAAGCCAAGGTGGGCAATGTCCAGGCCAGGTACATTGCTGGTAATCGCTATGATGTCTCCATGCTTTATATCTTTTTCACACGATGCCAAATTTTGTTTTGGTATGTAATGCCACTTGTAGGTATTGATGGCATGCTCCATAGCTCTTATTTTATTGAAAATGGTGTCAGACCTAAGTTGAGGATACCTGGATCTGTGCTGCGTCATAAAGTTGATTTTACGTACAAATGGTTTACTACATGAAAATCCTGAAGTCACATCTTTTACGAAACCATTTTTTTGGTTTTCATAAATCCATTCTGTAAAGTAGTGAATACGTGATGCGTAATCCAGGATAGTCCCATTTCTATACCTTGTCATTTTGATGTGGTCTTCGATTTGAGCGGAATCAAGTGCCTGGGCAATTACTGTTTCTACTAACGTGGTACAATCAAAGCCGTCCATTCTGATGGTAAGTTGCTCTACATCACTTTTGTCTAAGGTATGGGCAAGGTATGGCTTGGAAAGATGGGTCATGGCTTTGGAAATTAATCTTGTGCATAAAGGTATGGTGTCTGTAGGTACGTCGGCCATTTTTAATACCACCAATGATCTTGACTTTGGTTGGTGATCACTACAACAATAAAAAAAAGCAGTTATCAGTAAAATAAGGTTATTGAAGTACATAAAATTTTAATTGCTTGAAAACTTTTATTTATTCTTCTTCCTCTTTCGCATATTTCCTGGTTTTCGTTACTGTATTTTCTTTACCTTGAACCACGATGACAATCTCTCCTTTTGGCAAATGCAATTTATAATAATCAATAAGATTATCCAAGGTCTCTGTATTGACTTCTTCATAAAACTTTGTAAGTTCTCTTCCTACGCATGCCATGCGCTCAGGGCCGCAGTAAGTTTTGAGTTCTTCCAGACATTTGACCAACCGATGGGGCGATTCGTAAAGCACAAATGTCTCTTCAAGCAATGCAATTCTTTTCAAGGCTGTCTGCCTTCCTTTTTTATGGGGTAAAAAGCCTAAATAAGTGAAAGAGTCTGTAGGTAAACCGGATGCAGCCAGTGCAGGAATAAATGCCACTGCGCCAGGCAAGCAACTAACTTTGATGCCAGCCAAGCGACATGCTCTAACCAATAAAAATCCCGGATCTGATATGCCTGGAGTGCCTGCATCGGTAATCAATGCTGCATCATTGCCTTGCTGTATATATGAAACTATTTGATCTACTACTTTATGCTCATTGAAGCTATGATAAGGTCTCAAGTCATTTTTGATGTCAAAATGTTTGAGCAGATTGCCACTGGTCCGGGTATCTTCGGCATAGATGACATTGACTTCCTTTAACACACGAATGGCCCTTAAGGTCATGTCTTCAAGATTGCCAATAGGCGTAGGGACGAGGTACAGCATTAAGCTGGACTTAAGGTAAAAGAATAAGACTCCATTATTAGGTTTGCCAATATTTTTTTACACGCAGTATCTATTTGCTCTGTTGCCATTGCTTCATCACTGGCATCAATGGCAATTTGGATATGTTTACCAATTCTGACATCTTCAATTCCTTCAATACCAATATTGTGCATATTTTTTCCTACTGTCTTACCTTGAGGATCCAGTAATTCTTTCAAAGGCATAATGTCTATATGAGCTATATACTTCATAAATTGATTTATTTTTGTGTTTTCTAATACTAAACTGTCAATCCTATAAAAAAGATGCTAATCATTATGTTTTTATAATTGGCCAGCTCTTTGAAAAGCAAAGATAATAAGGTTTTGAATATAAAACATATTTTACTTCTGAGACTGGTTTTATAAATACTCCAATGGATGGAATATGCCTAGTCTGTAAGCGATTCTACTGCATTGACAAATGAAGTCAATTTTGTACCAAGTCCACTAAAAAATTCATTGTCATACTCATCAACGCTTTTGCTTACTTTTCTGTAAATGGCCTTGCCTGACTTAGTGATTGAAACATCCTTTGCTCTGGTATCATAATCATGCCCTGCCCTATTGATAAATCCTTTTTCTTCCAATGATCGCAATACTTTTGAAGTCATCATTGTGTTGGCATTGGCATGATTTGCCAATGCCCGCTGTGATACGTGCTCATAAAAGGCACTCATCTGGATGATGCCTTCGAGCAAGATATATTGTACATGCGTAAGATCATATTTTTTCAAGACAACATTGATACCTCTTTGCCATTGGTTAGACAATTGCCAAAGTGCAAAACCCTTGTTAACAGGTTGCTGATCATAAACTTTTTTCTTGGCCATGACGATTTAAAAAATGTAAGTTAGTGTAAAGTTATACATTCTGATGAATATACCAAATACAATGTAATAATTTCATAATGAATTGCTAAATAATAAGCATTAATCTATAAATAGAAATCGTGTATATAATAATCTTGATTACGAAATGAAACGTTAGATTATCTTGAAATATCAAATGCGGAGATGTTGATTTCAGTATTGCGTTTATTCACAAGATCATCTACAATCTTGCCCGTACCTGCTGCCAAAGAAATACCCAGCATAGCGTGTCCACCAGCAACGGTAATGTTTTCTAAGTCCCTTGAATTGCTGATATATGGTAAACCATCTGGGCTTACGGGTCTTAGACCGCACCAAATTTTATTCATAGCAGGCATAGGAAGGTGTAGCTCAGTAAAATTCTTGTTTACTGCATTGACTATTGCTTCTACTCTGGGCATTCTAATTTGATGATTAATGCCGCTCAATTCCATAGTGCCTCCTATCCTTAGGCTACTGCCCCATGGTGTCATAGCTACTCTATCGTCAACTAAGATGGCTGGCTTTGAAAGGTTTTTATCAAGGTTGTCGTAAGTTGTACTGTACCCTTTTCCAGCTTGTAGCAATAATTTTATGCCCATTTTGGAAAGAACCGGGGGCAACCATGCTCCGGTTGCTACTACCAAATGATCGCATGGAAGCTTTTCATTGTTTGATAACCCTATGGTTTGAATTTTATTTTTGCGTTTTTGCACTCCTTCCAATGCGGCATTCCAAATAAATTGTGCCCCTTTTTCCAGAAGGTGATCTTTCATTGCTTCCACCCATTTATTGGGGTTAAGGTGGGCATCTATTGGGTATAAAATGGCGCCTAATGCAATTGCCCCTAATCCTGGCTCCAAAGCTTGAATTTCATTTTGGTTGTAGCTAATTGTTTCTATGCCCAAAGACCTGGCTTGCTCAGCCAATTCCATTTCATGATCCATGGTTTTAGATAGCCTATACATCATGTAGCAACCTTTGAGTTGAAGGTCAAAACAATTGTTAAGATCCTGTGCAATTTCTATTGTTTTTTCTCTGCTATAATGCAATAAAGTATTAAGAGGCGGAATGCTTTTATTGACTTTTTTCTCATTGGCATTCATATAAAATTTAAAACACCATTGCATCAGATCAACATTGAGTCTCGGTTTTATATAAAAAGGACTTGAAACAGAAGTCATATACTTTATCCCTTGAGCTACTATACCTGGTGAAGCCAATGGAATAAAATGAGAAGGAGAGATATATCCTGCATTGCCAAACGAACAACCATTTGTACCATCTGATTTATCAATAACAATAACCTCATGACCTGATTTTTGAAGATAATAAGCGCTACATAAGCCTATTATACCACTTCCTACGACAATTACTTTCACCAGATAAAATATTGAAAAATGAAAAATATTACTGAAAAAATATGCTCCAAAGTTAAATATTAAATGAAATATTAACACTTAAATTTTATTAAAAGCAAATTTTTAAATTCAAGATAATATTTTGATCTTAAACTACCCAGTCTATTTGCTATATTTTAATAATGGCTTTATGCATTATTTATGTAAAAATTATTCCAACAATAAACGAATATTATTTTGATATTTGCCAGAATAATAGCTCTTATACTTTGATGACACATAATTTATAGCTAATTTTGTGTTACAAATCAACATATCAGTTAAATGGACATTCAATTTATCGAGCGATTAGAAAGGGAAATGGAAGAAGAACTCCCCGGGCAACAAGCTCAGTTTCTAATGGCGCCTGTCGAAAGACAACAAATTATTGAAATTCCAGATGATAGCAATTTGGCATGCGTGCTTGCGCTGATATTTCCAAAAAAGAAAGAATGGCATGTTGCACTTATTGAAAGAGTAAGTGATAATTTAAATGATGTTCACGCCGGGCAATTGAGTTTTCCAGGTGGAAGATTTGAGGAAAGCGATTATTCTTATCAGGATTGTGCGTTGAGAGAAGCAGAAGAAGAATTGGGTATAAATGGCGCCGACGTTGGCATAATAGGAGAGCTCACCTCACTATACATTCCTGTAAGCAATTTCCTGATTTATCCATTTATTGGATTTATGGGAGAGGAACCTGAGTATATCATACAAAAAAATGAAGTGCAAAATGTTATAGAAGTGCCACTGAAATACTTTTTAGAATCTAAGAATAAAAAGAAAACAGACATTGATATCCGAAATCAGGTCTTAAAAGATGTTCCGTACTACGATATCCACAATATACCACTATGGGGTGCAACAGCGATGATCATGAGTGAGTTTGAAAGTATAATCAGGAAGACAATTTAGGTTTGTTCAAATCTTTGCAAAAGTAATTGCATTGGAAGATAAGCGCTTAATTCTGCATGGCACTGCTTTGGTTATTTATTTTGGTAAAAATTTGGATAATAATCTTTGGGCTCAAAAAAAGATGCCGCCCAAATTAATGAGCGGCATAAAGGAAATATAAATACGTCCTTTTGGGACTATAATTTTTATTTGTTGATCACTACTTTTTGCGTTTGGATCATTTCACCATCCAGACTTACCGATATAAAATACATCCCGGCACTTATTTCACTTACATCTATTTTACCTGATCCCAGTGCCTGTGATGACGCCATGGCCTTGCCTGTGAGGTCATACAATTTGATATCATACCATGAATTTTCAATCAATGATGGCAAATCTATGTTAATGGTATTTTGTGCAGGGTTTGGATACACTCGTATGCCTTCAATTGTTTCAAACTGGGAGTTCAATGCAGAGAGTTCTCCACCTTCAATGATGGTAGCAGTAGCAAGCCCTTTAATTTTGACTGCATCTATGTATATGAGGTCAGAATTTGTGCTGGCATCGCATACAAACCTGAATTTCGAAGTATTGGTAAATCCATAAGTTGATTTATTGATGCTTACAGATGCGGCGTAAAAAGTGTTGTTGTTGAAATTTGTTCCGCTTACCCATGCTCCTATAGTAGTCCATGTACTGCCATTGTTATTGGAGTACTGCAAGAAGAAATCTTCTCCGGTTTCCATACTGTATGGATAAAAATTAAATTCTACCTGCATTGCCAAATAGTTTGGAGCAGTAGGATAAGTAGGGGATACCATGGATGATTGGTCACCACTGTCGTCTCTCAAAGCAATTGACCATACACCTTCAAATGATCGGGTACCTGTATATCTTTCTGCATCTTCTCCCCCGTCTGTCCAGTTGTCCCAACCTGTCTCGAAGTAATATGCACCAAGTGTAGCGGTACCATTTTGAGGGCATGGTGGGCATGTAGGGCCACCACAGTCGACACCTGTTTCCTGACCATTTTTAATACCATCGGTGCATGTAGGTGTTGAGGGACATGGTGGGCATGTAGGGCCGCCACAGTCTATTCCTGTTTCCTGACCATTTTTAATACCATCGGTGCAACTAGGCGTAGCTGTGCATGGTGGACATGTAGGGCCGCCACAGTCGATGCCGGTTTCCTGGCCATTTTGAATACCATCTGTACATGAAGGTGCAGAAGAGCCAAGACAAAAAGAAATAGTCTTTGATGAAGTAAATTGTCCACCACTTGCCACATTGGTACCGGATACTGCAAGATTGAAGGAACCTTGACCATAGGTACAGCATATGCCATCACCATAGGCATCAAATATATTGAAAGTATAACATCCATTTGGAATACATACCGGAACTGTAGTTGTTGAATTAGGAACACTATAAGGCCCACCCGAATATAAAATAACATTTGAAGCATTCTTTATATTCCAGGTTGTTTCCGTTGGGTAATTATCCAAGACTAATGTAAGTGTACCACTGTTGGTTGTGCAGCCCGTACTGCATGGCGGACAGGTTGGACCACCGCAATCTACTCCGGTTTCCTGGCCATTCTTTATACCGTCAGTACATGTAGGTGCACATGGAGGACACGTAGGACCACCGCAATCAATTCCAGTCTCCTGTCCATTTTTTATGCCATCCGTACAAGTAGGTGTAGCGGCACATGGCGGACATGTAGGACCACCGCAATCTATGCCTGTTTCCTGGCCATTCTTTATGCCGTCAGTACATGTAGGCGCTGCAGCACAAGGAGGACATGTCGGACCACCGCAGTCCACACCTGTTTCCTGGCCATTCTGGATACCATCTGTGCATGATGGTGTTGATGCTCCCAGACAAAATGAAATCGTCTTTGATGTGGTAAACTGACCACCGCTTGCCACGTTAGTGCCCGCTACTACAAGATTGAACGAACCTTGGCCATAGGT
>JAYUTD010000532.1:0-2957 GCA_043755305.1 Saprospiraceae bacterium | reverse complement strand
CCAAGGTATTTATAATACAATATAAATGAACACATCGTTAGAATTCAACTTAAAAAAAGACCTTGTATTTTTTGATATCGAATCTACCGGCCTCAATGTCATCAGAGACCGCATTGTACAAATTGCACTGATGAAGTACCCAAAAAATGGCGGTACACCGGAAGAGATGGAATTTCTGATCAATCCTGGAATCCCCATCTCTGAAGAGTCAATGGCCATACACGGCATTACTCCAGATATGCTTAAAAACAAACCAACTTTCGATAAAGTAGGCCAGAAAATATACGACTTCATAGGCGATGCAGATGTAGCCGGTTACAATTCAGATAGATTTGATGTGCCGATGTTGATGGAAGAATTTGCCAGAATCGGTCTGGACTTTGACCTGGGTACCAGAAATTTGATCGATGTACAAAAAATATTTTACAAGATGGAACCCCGCACGCTGAAAGCGGCCCTCGCACTCTACTGTGGCAAAGAACTGGAAGATGCGCACAATGCCATGTCGGATGTAAAAGCTACTGCAGATGTATTCAGAGGCCAGCTCATCAAGTACCAAAACCAGGATTACATTGATGGAGATGGCTTTGTAGTGCCAGCTCCAATCGTAAATGATATACCAAAAATTGCCTCCTTTCTATACGATCAGGGGTCTCTGGACGTTACCCAAAGACTGCGGTACGATGTCAATGGAACGATTGTTTTCAATTTTGGTAAATACATAGGCAAGCCTGCAGGTAAAATATTGTATGAAGACAGACAATATTACCATTGGATAATGGAAAAAGAATTTTCATACCAGGTAAAAAAGATTGTGAAAAAACTTCTTGAGGACTATGAAAAAAACCTCAAACAACAAAAGCAATAAAGTGAAAAAAACGATTTGGATTTTTCTTTTTTCTGCTCTATTTACCCAATACTCATGTTATGAAAACAAAGAGGGCTGTCTGGACTATTTGGCTGTAAATTACACACCTTCAGCTGATGTGGAATGCGAAAACTGCTGCGAGTATCCACCTCTCAGGCTCAAATTAGAGCACGTCTATAAAGGTAAAAAACTTATATTCGGAGACACCCTGGAAAATGATCTTTCCCTATTTTACCTCATTGAACAGAAATTTTATATTTCAGAAGTCGATGTATTTGCTCATTCAACAATGCTTCCATTCATCAAAAGAAGTACCTACGTATTTCCGACAGGAGAAGAAAGATTGTACAATAAAACAAAAATTGTTGAAAAAAATGCGCCAAACATCGACATCAATACGGTACGCACTGTAGAGGTGCCAGACTCGGTTAGTCTCACTCTGGGAATTCCGGATAAATTCAATGAACTGAATAAAAAGGTATTGGAAACGGATTCGCCCTTTCTTACCACGAATGGCCTTTACGATACTACCAGAGTAGAATACATAACCTACTACCTAAAATTCATTGGTGGCCCATCTTTAAAAGATACCATGAGTATCAATTTGTATGAAGACACAACATTCCATAAATCATTTGGTGGTATTACCGTAATTAAAGGAAGCCCAATTGAGATACCACTGGTCCTTGATTACGATGTTCTTTTTAAAAACATTAACTTCAATAGCAATAAGTTACTTATAGAAGAAGGCTTAAGGAAAAATCTAAGTCAATTTATTAGATAATATTTACCAAGACACGTCTTCATCTTTTGCCACATTATCTTTCTTTAATTCTGTTTCCCCAGCTTCAAATTTTCCACTAAACTGGTCAAAATCATACTCAGGCAAAAGTTCTTTTAATTTACTTCCTGCTTCATTTATGGCATCTAAAAACCTGTTTAAATCTTCTTTGTATAAAAATATTTTGTGTTTTTCCATAGTACCATCTGGCATATAGCTATTTTCAGACATTACAAGATACAAGTCATCTTGCCGGGTTTTCTTTATATCCAAGAAATAAGTTCTTTTGCGTCCGCCACTTACTTTTTTAGAAAATACACTTTCCTGGAGCGGCCTGTTATTGTCAAATTTTTTCATGAAATTATTATTACTCTACAAATTTATATAATTCGCTCAAAATTTCTAGTTTATCCGTTAAAATTTTGTACAGCCATGTTGTAATTGTAGTTTTTCAATGCGTGCATTATGTAGTGGTCTCACTCATCGCCGACATTTGGTATAATTTTGCGTATTCACCATTCATTTCCATTAATGTTTCATGATTTCCAGACTCAATAATTCTACCCTCTTCCAGGAAAAAGATATTGTCAAAATCGATAATACTCGTCAGTCTATGTGTAATAATGATGGATGTTTTTCCTTTTAAGGCTACCCTAAGATAAGTCAATATTTTCTGCTCCGTCTCTGTATCCACTGCACTCAGGCAATCGTCAAGTATGACAAGGTCAGGTTTTTTAATTAGCGCTCTTGCAATTGAAATGCGTTGTTTCTGTCCTCCGGATAAAGTAACACCTCTCTCGCCAACGAGGGTTTCAAACCCTTTGGGCAGTCTAAGTATGTCTTCCTTAACAGAAGCATATTCAGCAAATAATTCTATGTCTTGTTTATTTAAAACATCCACCCCGAATGCAATATTATTGTAAACCGAATCGCTAAATAAGAAAACATCCTGTGTAACATAGCCTATTTTTTTCCTTATTACTTCTTTTTTGTATTCTTGAATTGGTCTACCATCCAATAAAATTTTTCCCTGCTCTACATCATACATTCTTAAAAGGAGCTCTGCAATAGAAGATTTGCCTGAAGCCGTCTTCCCTACAATAGCCACTTTCTCACCTTGGTTGATGGTAAAGCTTAAATTTGAAAGTGCTGTAACGCCGGTATCTTTATACTTAAAACTTACATTGTCAAAAACGATTTGTCCCATAAGTTTTTCAGGACCCAAAGTGCCTGCATGCAGATCGCTTTTCTTGACCAGCAACTCATTGATTCTGGCTTGGGATGCTTCTGCTTCCTGCACAATGGAAG
>JAYUTD010000531.1:0-2958 GCA_043755305.1 Saprospiraceae bacterium | reverse complement strand
CCGAATGGCATACCTGTCGCTACGGTTGCCCTTAATGGTGCGAAGAATGCCGGCATACTTGCCGCCACGATTCTGGCTACATCAGACGAAGGCTTGCTGGACAAGATCATAGCGTACAAGCAACATCTGGAAGATGAGGTGATGGAGAAGGTACGGAAGATGGAAGGGTAGAATTTGGAGTATTTTCAAATCGAAAGCACGAGGACAACAAGTGATTTTTAAAGATCGATGGAGCTCATTACCCTCTATTATGGGCTACCAGATGTGATCTTAATGAAGCTTTGCTATTGTATAAAAATATTCTGGCAAGTGTCGCCTTGTTTTCTGGTTTTAAAAGACTATCTACATCTTTTTGAATGCTCGTAAAGGCAGATTTTGTAGGAGCAAAAACGGTAAAAGGACTTTTTTCTTTTAAAGTAGTTGTCAGAAGAGCAGTTTTTAAAAGATTAGCAAGTGTTTTTGAACTTTCGGATTCAAAGACTTCATTGATTTTTATACCATTCATTATGTTTTTAATTATCGTTACAGATTAATTTCTGTGACGATGCAAAGTTGGCTGATTTTGAATTTGTATTTTAACACAATTACATTAATAAATTGTATTATTCACACATATTATATCCGGAGCCAAATTTATAAACATACTTTTTAGGATTAGACTTTAAGTTCCTAATTAGAATTTTAAATAATTTAGTTATTTTTTTAACAATTGTGTAAACAATAGCGAAAATGATTGTCGGTGGGTGAAGTATTTATATATCCAGTTGATGAAAACTATCAATCGGTTTTTAAATCCTATTAATAAAAATAAATGCAAGGTCATCCAGATAAGCCATGCAAAAAAACCATAAAAGGTAAGTTTTGGTTTTGCCAAATCAACTACTGCTTTGTTTCTGCCAACAGTTGCCATACTTCCTTTGTTTATATAATGAAAGGGAACTAGGGGCATGTTTTTTGCCAGGCATAAAAAATTATGGGCTAAATTTTTAGATTGGTCTATAGCTACACTGGCCAGTTGAGGATAGCCTCTCGGAAACAAATCACTTTCAATTAGAGCTGCATCACCCAATGCAAAAACATTTTCCGTGCCAATGACACGATGGTAATTATCGGTCTTGACTTGATTTGATTTTGAAATAAAGTCGTGATTTATACCTAGTGGTATATTTCCTTTTACACCGGCTGCCCATATCACAAAGGTGGATTCAATGGTAGAGGTATCCTGTAGTATTAAAGTTGACCCATTATATTCTTTCACAATAGAATTGAGCCTGACATTTACGCCTAATTTTTCTAAATATTCCTTTGCTTTTTTTGATGAAGACTCACGCATTGCCATCAATAGCCTGGATGAACCTTCTAATAAAAAAATTTCCATTTCTTCAAAGTTTAACTCAGGGTATTCCAGAGGCAATGTATCCGATTTCATTTCTGCTAATGCTCCGCTTAGTTCTACTCCGGTTGGCCCACCTCCTACAATGACAATGGATAGAAGTTTCTTTTTGTTCACAGCATTTGCAGTTAATGCATCTTCAAAATGTTGAAGCAAAGTATTTCTGATTTGTAAAGCTTCAAATGTGGATTTCATCGGAAAAGTGTTTTTCTCTATAGCTTCATTTCCAAAGTAATTGGTCTTAGCGCCGGTAGCTATTACAAGATAATCATAGGTGAAATCTCCAACGGACGTTTCTAAGGTATTTTTTTCCAAGTTGACATTTGTAACATTACCAATGCGGATGGTTACGTTTGGGCTTTTTTGAAAAATATTTCTTAATGGAAAAGATATATTGCTGGCATCTAAATTTGCCATAGCCACCTGATAAAACAACGGTTGGAATTGGTGATAATTGTTTTTGTCAATTAATGTAATGGTGTAATTGGGGTGGTTATTTAAAGTTCTTGCTATCTTTAAACCTGCAAAACCTGCGCCAATAATAACAATATGCCTTTTGGAATTTTTAGCATATGCTGTTGCCATGCTTTGTAAAGCATCATTGTGTTCTTTTAATTTTTTTTCATTTACTTCCGGCTTTTCTTTGTATGGAAGAGGTATATTCATTTCATCCTCAAATCTTGACAATTCTGGATAATTATTTCTAATTTTGGCAGTGGTGTCAAGGATGTTTTTGTTTAACTCTGTTTCCGTTTTTGGCATATGTTTTTTTTAGTTAATTCATAATAGGCATCACTAAAATATATTTTAAAATGCTCCAATAGAAAAGAATATTTATTGCCTTGTCAGACAGAATATAAAATGAGTAAATCAAATAAAATGTTAAATTCGATATGCAGTGACTTGTGCATTATTATTGTGGCCTGCTATTTTTCAAAATCTTTAATAACTCTTTGCCTGCTTCCTCTGAAGATGCAGGATTTTGGCCTGTAATGAGCATTCCGTCGATAACAACGTAAGAGAGCCAATTGTCCTTTTTAGAATATATAGAGCCTTTGCTTATCAATTCATTTTCTAATAAAAATGGAACTACCTCAATAAGTTTTACGGCTTCTTCTTCACTATTAGAAAATCCTGTTGTTTTTTTTCCTTTAACCAATGGTTCGCCTTCAGGATTTTTAGCATTTAATAATACAGCAGGTGCATGACAAACGGCGACTACAGGTTTTTTGCTTTTCCAAAAGTGCTCCACCAATCTTATTGAATCAGCATCGTTGGTTAAGTCCCATAATGGACCGTGCCCCCCAGGGTAAAAGATTGCATCGTAATTATCGGAAGATAGAGAAGATAAATTAAGTGTGGTTGCCAAAATGGATTGTAAATTTTTATCTGCCTTAAACCTCAATGTAGATGGTGTTTGGTTCTCAGGTGTATCGCTTGAAGGGTCAATAGGGGGTTGGCCGCCTTTAGGAGAGGCTATCGTTATGGCAACTCCAGCATCTAGAAATAAATAATAAGGTGCGGCAAATTCCTCTATCCAAAAGCCTGTCTTTTTACCTGAGTTC
>JAYUTD010000530.1:0-7412 GCA_043755305.1 Saprospiraceae bacterium | reverse complement strand
TCCTGGATGGGCTCCAGCTGCATTTGCAATTCACAATACATATTACCCGTTGACCGGAGCACATACTACGGTCAATTGTACAGAGTGTCATATTGGGGGCAATTATGCCAATACACCTACCGATTGTAATGGTTGCCATAATTCAAATTATACTTCTGCGATAAATCCAAATCACGTAGCTTTAGGCTTATCTACAAATTGTGCGTCTTGCCATACAACAGCACCCGGATGGGCACCGGCTACATTTGCTATCCATAATTCAATTTATCCACTTACCGGAGCCCACACTTCGGTCAACTGTACAGAGTGTCATATCGGAGGCAATTACAACAATACGCCTACAGACTGCAATGGCTGCCACAATGGAGATTATACTACAGCGATAAATCCAAATCACGTAGCACTTGGCTTATCTACAAATTGTGTGTCTTGCCATACTACAGCACCTGGTTGGGCCCCGGCTACATTTGCAGTACATAATACTTTTTATCCATTGACTGGAGCACATACTTCAGTCAATTGCACAGAGTGTCATATTGGGGGCAATTACAACAATACTCCTACAAATTGCAATGGGTGCCACAATTCAAATTATACTTCTGCAACAAACCCAAATCACGTCGCACTGGGAATTTCCACAGATTGTGCAAGCTGTCACACTACCAACCCAAATTGGGAACCGGCATTGTTCCCTATTCACAATAATTACTATGTCTTACAAGGAGCGCATACATCATTGGCCTGCACTCAATGCCACACCACTGGCAGCTATAGCGGGACGCCTAATACTTGTATAGGATGCCATCAATCAGAATACAACAGTACAAACAACCCAAATCATGCTGCTGCAAGTTTCCCTACCAATTGCACTACATGCCATAGTCAAAATGCATGGACTCCTGCAACGTGGGATCATGACAATATGTATTTTCCAATATACAGCGGCAAACACAAAGATGTATGGAACAATTGCAATGAATGTCATACGACACCAAACAATTATTCCATATTCAATTGTTTGAATTGCCATCAGGCAGGTCCAACCAATAATGACCACAATGGGGTGAGTGGTTACCAATACAATAGCAGTGCTTGCTATGCATGCCACCCCGAAGGCGAAAGTTGATACCATGCTAAAGATACAAATTATCATATTATTATTTTCATATTTATGTGTTGAAACACTGGCACAATCCACAGAAATGTTGGAAGGAAGTATAACCTATGCCAATGCAGTAAATGTATATGTTCGATTTTCATCTACTAATGATTTACAATCTGGAGACACTTTGTATATTATGACGGATAATAAATGGATACCTGCATTGACCGTAAATAAAATGTCCTCAATTTCATGTGTTACAAACCCTATAGGTACCATCAAGTACAAGGTTGGCGATAAAGTTGGCTACTACAAGAAAAACATAGTGCCTCTGGTTGTTGAATCAAAAGAAAAAATGAAAGTAAAAAATGAAATGGTACATGAGGCCATAGCTCTACCAGATTCTATAGATCATACAGAAAAGGGCAAGGGTGCAGTAAGAAAACAAACCTATTCCGCTAGATTAACTGCAACCACCAATGCAAGTTTAGACGATGGCAGCAATAATTTTCAGCGTATGAGATTGGCTCTGTCTTTCAATATCAATAATATCAAAGGGTCAAAATTGTCGTTGCAAAATTATATAACCTACAGGCATAGATATGGTGTCGATCAATCACAAACAGGATTTTACGATGACTTCAAAATATATGCACTTTCAGCTACCTATGATGCAAGCAATAATACATCCTTTACCTTGGGCAGAAAAATAAACAACAAGATTGCCAATATGGGAGCAATCGATGGATTGCAGGCAGAGCACAAGATCAGTGATTGGATACTGGGTGCTTTTGTCGGCTCAAGACCGGATATATTTAATTATAGCTTCAATCAAAATTTACTACAGACAGGAGCTTACTTCGCCCATGAAAAATCTATCCTAAAAGGCACACTGCAGTCATCCATTGCCTTCGCTGAGCAAACCAACCATGGCAAGACAGACAGAAGGTTTGTCTATTTTCAACACTCCAGTAGTATAATCAATAATGTAAATCTATTTTGTTCTGTCGAATTAGATATATTTCAAAACATCAATGAGGTAAAAACCCATAATATAAATCTTACTTCCACCTACTTTTCACTAAGAGTCAAACCACACAAAAAATTGGCATTGACAGCTTCTTATGACAATAGAAGAAATGTCATTTTTTATGAATCCAACAGGCTTTATATTGATCAATTGTTAAGTCAGGAGACCAGGCAAGGCGTAAGATTGATGGCCAATTACAACATGACGCGAGGTATAAATTTCAATGTATCTTCCTTTTACAGATACCAGGAAAATAACCCTCAACCTACCAAAAACTATGTAGCAAACGTAAACTTTAATAATTTCCCATTATTGGGTGCACAGGTTAATATTAATGCAAATACCCTGGAAACCTATTATTTTAACGGAACAATATTAGGTGGCCGAATCTCAAAAAACATCTTAAAATCTGCCGTATACCTGGAAGTCAATTATCGAAATGTAAACTATACCTTTTTAAATAGTGAATCGCAATTAAAGCAGGATATTATTGGCTTCGCTACCACCATACAATTGCAAAGAGCTACATCACTTACACTAAGCTATGAAGGAACTTTTGAACCAATCAAACAGTACCATAGGTATTTTGCTACTATCATGCACCGTATAAAAGGTTGATACAATTTTTTTTAAAGCAGGCATTGCTTAAATAAATCATTGGTTTAATTTTAAAATAAGTCTTAAATTTTTTGTAAATTTGTCATTCACAATATCATATCAAATGCATAGGTCAAAATATTTTTTTATCGCTGCGGTAGTCATTATAGCATGCGAGTCAAAACCAAAAATAATCGCAGAAGACGTTGCTTCGGGCAACGGACAACCGATGGAGATACAAACTGATCCTACTAATCCCGCCGTAACTGCCCAAATAGGCAGCAACGATATGCATCAGGTGGTCGCCCTTGAAGTTTTGCAGGCAGACCGATACACTTACTTGCATGTAGTGGAGAATGTAGATACATTTTGGATAGCAGCATCAAAAAACGAGACTGCAAAAAAAGGAAATAAGTATTTCTATAGAGGCGGTTTATTGAAAACCAATTTTCAGAGCCAGGAATTCAATAGAACATTTGATAAGATTTATTTAGTGTCAAGCGTCATAGATGCTTCAGCACATCCCGACGGAAGTGGTAGTATGAATGCAATAAGTGTTGGTGAAATGCCTGTAATAAAAGATGCTATCAAACTTGACGCACTCCTTAAAGGAAAACAAAGTCAATCCGGAAAAATTGTTAAAGTAGTAGGAAAGATAGTAAAAGTAAACAATGGTATAATGGGAAAGAATTGGATACACATCCAGGACGGCACAAAAAAAGATGGCAAGCCTTGTGAACTTACAATCACCACAAATGAAATTATACCAATCGGCGCCAATGTTGCTTTTGAAGGGAAAATATTTTTAAATAAAGATTTCGGAGCTGGTTATAAGTATGACATTATTATGGAAGAAGCAACTGTCATAAAATAACATTTTCAACACAATATAATCTCATTCTCAAATTATTCAACTGAAAGTTACTGCCGGGCTATAAGCGATCAACAAATAAATTTGATCTTACGTAATCATTTAAAATTTAACAATTTTTACTTGCTAGGCCATTTTGCGTTTGTAACTCCAATATGCTATGACACTAAGTATCGACAAACAAAGTGCAGTATAGTATACTTGCGGCGGTATCGGCACTGGATCTCCGGCAGCGTAAGAATGCAAGCCAGACAAATAATAGTTGACTCCAAAATAGGTCATGATCACAGTTGCAAATCCAAATAGAGAAGCAAAGTTAAATGCAAATATACTTTGCAAACCAGGAATAAATCTCATATGCAATATAAATGCATACACAAGTATGGTGACCAAAGCCCAGGTCTCTTTGGCATCCCAGCCCCAGTAGCGGCCCCAGGATTCATTGGCCCATACACCACCCAGGTATGTGCCAACACTTACCATAAATAAACCACCAAGCAATGTAATCTCGCTAATGATGGTCAATTCTTTGACGGCTTTAGTGATGTGTGATTTATTGTTTTCATTGATCAAAGTCATGAGGAATAAATTGAGCATACCAATCACTGCACCCAACATTAAGAAGCCATAACTGCCTGCTTCTAGTGAAACATGGATGGTGAGCCAGTATGATTTTAATACAGGAACCAAAGGGGTAATCTCCGGGTCAAGCCAGCTCATACCAGCCACGAGGAGTATTGTAGCTGCTAAGGTGGCTGTAGCGGCCAGTCCCCCCAATGATTTTCTTGAAAACAAAGTTCCTGCCAGCATTGTAGTCCAGCCAATGTAGATCATAGACTCATAGCCATTGCTCCATGGTGCTCTGCCTGAAACATACCATCGCAAAGCCAATCCAATCGTATGAAATACAAATCCTGCAGCCATTGCGTAAAAAGCGTACCTGGTATATTTCGCCCGATGTGGACTTTGCCTGAGAATTACAAAAAGAAATACGCCTAATATACTTATACTTAACAAGCCATAATAGTTTCTCAATCGACCAAAGAAGTCAAGCTTGTTCAATACCAACTCTGCTTTGATTTTGGATTGAGATGGATATACTGAAGCTCCGGTTATTTTTTGGTAATTGCTAAATTGACCAAGCAAGGCTTCTGCTTTTGCATATTGATTTGTCTTGCTTCCTTCATTCATAGCCTGCAAGTAATTCAAAAATAAATTTTTGACTTCATCCATCTGGGGCATTGGATTCGCCGGATCAATCAGGTCTGCCGGTGATAACCATGTATTGCTTGCATCATTGGCTTGAGGAAAAAGTCGGAGTATTTTACCGGAAAACACCATATTGACAATATTGACTTTCTCATCCAATTTGATTATTGCTTTGTCAAATGTACCCTGATCCTTGGGATTCATGGTTTGCGCTTTTCGGATTTCGTCCCTCAACTTGTACTGTCCGTCTGTGTTGAAAAATGATACGTAACTTACCAATTGATTATTGCTACCAAGCAAGGTCTGAATTTGTGGATGCATGGGCACCTGTATAATTGGTTTTCGTTCCCACTCTGCTGGGTTATTGAGCATTGACAAAATAATCTGGTCTGCATTCATGTTATAAAGAGATTCTTTCTTTGAAATCTTTCTCAGAATTTCATTGCACAAAGTATTGACAGGCTTTACCCTGCCTTTGTGGTCTTGTACCACCAATTCTCCGAATGCAGCAGCATGGTCTTTACTTATGGTTCCGACCGATTGTGCTGTCAAAATGCCATGTGAAAATACAATACATGAAATGATCATTGTACAATGTGAAAAGATATACTCCAGATTGTATTTTATATTAGAAATATTGGTATTCATCATTCAAATTCTTTAAGTCTATCAGTTAATTTTGTAAATCTTGAATCTTTGCTGAAAAAGGTCAGTGCCATACCTATTGTCAATAGAATGTAGCCGATATAAGAAATCCAAGTACCCCAAAAATCGTGGTTGACACTTAGGTAAGTACCCAATTCATCAGGATCAAAGGAGGATTGAAAAAAACGGTAACCGCCATAATCCAGGATATTATTCATAAAAATGCGTTGGTCTCGATTGATGGCTTTTGCAGGATCTATCAATGTTACCTCGCTTGCATAAGAAGAAGGATTTTCAGTGCCAGGATAACGTTCCAAAATAAAATCTCTGCACTTCAACGAAAAAGGCAATTCAATATATTTAGCACCATAACTCAGGGCAAGTTTAATGCCTCCAAAATCCAAAATTTTAGGCTGGCCTTCATCTCCTTTGCGGCCAGTTATCATTACTTGCTTTACATTACCATTGACAGAAACACTCATGTTCAAGCCAAGTATGCTTTCGTTTTTTACTTTGGCTTCACCTGGTGTAGTCAATAATCTGCCTTTCGGGATAAATTCTCCAAATACAAAATTATTGCCATCGACAGTATACAAGGACCGCATCAGAAGCGGATGAAATTGCCCACCAGTAAGACTATCTTTGGTCTGGGTCGCCATTACCATTTGATTTACAGTATTGCGGTAATTGAATTGTGGTATATTATTGGCTAAGGTGATATTAAATGCTTCTGGCAATAGCTCATCGGTAAAATTGAAATTTGTGCCGCTAATATTGACCCTGTCTCCTTGTTTTATATAAAACTCTTCTCTGCCACCTGCACCGCCTATCACAAGTTTGAGCATAGCAATGCCGTTGTCATCAGATGTTACCATTTCTTTGGGATTAGGTATAAATGCATCAAGGTTAAGATTAATAACATCACTGCCTATCTGGTAAACCTCATTAAACATGTTTTTACCCAATGCTGAAAAATAAGTAGGTTCCTGTATTGTATAGGACTTGCCATTTTTCAACACTTTCATTTGAATAAAACTTTCAGTTGACAAAAATCGATTGCTCGTTTCACCCTCACGAATGTGCATCATACCTTCACTTCCAAAATAGCGTGTCACCCCGGCACCAATGATGATAATGACAATGGCCGAATGAAAACTCAGAGACGCCCACTTGCGTTGCCTGATCAATTGAAATCGCCAAATATTTACCAAAATGGTTATGCCAAAAAGCACCATCAATGCCTCAAACCATCTGCTTCTGAAGATGATGTCTTGTGCTGAACTAGTGCCGTAATCATTTTCTACAAAAGTGGCCCAGCCAATGGCAATGGCAAACAAAAGCATATACAATCCGGCAGCTCTGGTGTTGCTAATGGCAGCAAATAAAGATTTAATTTTATTGAGCATCTACTCTTTTTTGAATATAGCAAATATAGTAAAAATGCATCAAATATTATCCTTGACTATTCGGTTTTACATACTGAAATGGGTGATTTACCCACTCAACACAATGCAAAAACAAGGCAGACCTAACAATAGCAATTGTATGCCAAATAAAGTATATATATTATCAGTGTTTTGCAAATGAAAACAATGTGTTTAATGGAGAATAATGAAAAAATTAAATTCTATTGAAGTATCGATATTAATATAGGCCTTGTATATTATTTTATGATAAAAAAGGATGCAGTATGATCTGGGTTTTGGTTTTACCATACACAATGAATAAGATTATGAAATTCACTATGACTTTGAAAACAAACTGACGGGGCAGGTATTGAGTACTGAAAGGCTCATAGACCATGCATTGTCCTCTTACAATATGTTTGATGCAAGAATTGGTTTGTGTTACCACATCAATAAAAGGTTTGATCTAAATGGCAATCTCCTTTATAGAAATCAATGGACCAATAGCAAGTTATTGGTGGGTCAAATGCTGTATCCGCAAGCAAGACTGGT
>JAYUTD010000529.1:0-2973 GCA_043755305.1 Saprospiraceae bacterium | reverse complement strand
TACCAGCTTTTGCCAGCATAAAGGCACCATCGCAATGTGAAGTCATAAACATGGCATCATGATCTATTCTTGCAATAAAGGAGAGCAGGTCTTTATTTTCTAAATCTGTGTCCAAATGGTGAACTGCACTCGGCACTACCAATATATCGATCCTTGGTAAAGTGTCGATTAAGAAATTGAAATCAGGCTTTATATAAAGACCTTCAAATGTTCTAACTAAATCTGATGTATTGGATACAGTAAATACATTCATTGCTTTTAGGCCATGGCGGTATTGTGTGTGCTGAAATATGTCAAAAGGCGCAGCCAATTCTGTATTATATACTCCATCAGTAATAAGAAAAGCCACATTATACCAATCTTTATTGGTTTTCATTAATGGGGGCTTTTTCCCATTATTGCATGCAATAAGGAAGAGTATTGAACCTAAAATCAATTGGGCAAAAAAACGCTGCATTTTAGATAAATAATTAAAGTAAAATTAAAAAATCCAGCGCTTTATATTGAGTAACATTAAAACTATGAAATCGTGGCGCCGTTTTCGCAATCATCATTAGTGTACACGAAATTGAGCTTACCGTTGCTGTCAGCTGCCATTAGTATCATGCCTTTGGATTCAATTCCTTTGATCTTCTTCGGGGCAAGATTTGCCAATATGGTAACTTTCTTTCCAATTATTTCTTCTGCTTTATAATATTCTGCTATGCCACTTATTACTGTCCTTTCTTCGATACCAAGGTCTAATTTTAGCCTTAGCAATTTATCAGATTTTTCTACTTTTTCTGCGGTTAGTATGGTTGCTGTTCTTAAATCTAATTTAATAAAATCGTCAAAAGTAATTTCTGGTTTTATACCAGGCAAGCTTGTTTTAGCTTGAGTTTTGTCTTTGATTTCAGCTATTTGTGGCAGACCCATAGATAGTTTGGCAATTTGTTTTTCAATCACCTCATCGTCTATTCTTGTAAATAAATGAATCGGCTCACCAATCTTGTGTCCCTGGAAAATTAGTGGTTGGGATTCACTAAGAGAATCAAGCAACTCATTGAGTTCACCTTTGTCTTCTATTTGCGGAAGGCATAGCAATGTTCTTAATTTATCAGAAGTGAAAGGCATAAAAGGCCTGCAACATACACTGATTGCAGTTGCATATTGAAGACATAAATTGATGATTGTTGCTGTCGTCTCAGGCTCTTTTTTGACAAGTTTCCAAGGCTCATTGTATTGCAATAATTGATTGCCCCGCTTAGATATATCCATCAATTTTTTGAGCCCATCTTTAAATAAACAATTTCTAAGGCAATCATTCAATTCCTGGATCTCATCATGGAGCACAATTAATTCTGTTTCAAAGTACTCGTACTCTTCTTCGGAAAATTCTACACCTCCGGACCCAAGAAAGGTAATGTTTTCATCTATATCCGGTACAATTCCATCATAAAATTTATTTGTTAAAACGACAACCCTATTTATAAAATTAGCAAGGTTGGCTACCAACTCATTGTTGATGCTGTCTTGATAATTTTTCCAAGTGAACTCACTGTCTTTCAATTCCGGCATATTTTTAATCATACAATACCTAAGTTCATCTACTTTGTCAGGTATTTCTTCCAAATACTCATGAATCCAAACCGCCCAATTTCTAGAAGTCGATATTTTTTGTCCTTCAAGGTTCATAAATTGATTGGCCGGCACATTGAAAGGTAAGTTAAATTGTCCATGTGCTTTCAACATAGCCGGAAATATCAGGCAATGAAATACAATATTGTCTTTTCCGATAAAGTGATACAAAGCACTGTCATCTTTACACCAGTAATCTTTCCAGTCTTTGCCGTTATCAGCTGCCCACTGCTTAGTCGCAGATATATAGCCTATAGGCGCATCCATCCACACATACAGTTTTTTGCCTTCATGCCCTTCTATATGGTGAGGCACATCTATACCCCAATTCAAATCTCTGGTCATTGATCTGGGTTGCAAGCCACCATCCAGCCAGGATTTACATTGTCCAAGCACATGATTTTTCCAATCTGACGGATCATGTGTGGCGATTCCCTCTACTATACCGGTACTTATCCATTCTCTTAGCCAAGCTTCATATTTATCCAGTGGCAAATACCAATGTTTTGTGTTTTTCATAACTGGCACTCCGCCACTTAGTACTGATCTGGGATTGATTAACTCTGTCGGACTTAAGCTTGACCCACAATTTTCACATTGATCACCATAGGCAGATGGATTGGCGCATTTCGGGCATGTTCCTTGTATGAATCTATCTGCCAAAAATTGTTTGGCCTCCTCATCAAAATATTGTTCTGACTCCAATTCCTGAAACTCTCCTTTATTATACAACTCAGTGAAAAAAGCTTGTGATGTTTCATGATGCAATGCACTTGATGTTCTATGATAAATATCAAAAGATATACCCATTTTTTCAAATGTATCCTTAAACTGATAGTGGTATTTGTCAATAATTTCCTGAGGACTTACTTTTTCTTTCATCGCTTTCATCATAATTGCTGCCCCATGTTCATCAGAACCACAAACATAGAGAACGTCTTTTCCGCAAAGTCTCAAGAATCTTGCAAAAAGATCACCATTAAGATAAGCACCTGTTAAGTGACCTATATGAAGCGGACCATTTGCATATGGCAGCGCCGAAGTTACTAAATATCTGGAAAATTCTCTCATTTACAAGCTTATTACAAAGTCGCGAAGATAAGTTTTTTATTTAAGTTATATTAAAAAAAATACCATCCATTGCCCTATTTTATTAATTTTTAAATCATTGCTTATCTTGCTTTCAATTAACTTGATTGATAATGTTATTTTCCTTAAATTTTTTAATATTTTCATAGATGCCAATCAAAAGTTTTTGCCTTGATTGCTTTGATGCCCATGCAATGTGCGGTGTTATATAACAATTATTTAGACCCAATAAAGGATTGCCAGATATAGGTGGCTCTTCTGACAACA
>JAYUTD010000528.1:0-2986 GCA_043755305.1 Saprospiraceae bacterium | reverse complement strand
ATACCGACATCAACAAAACGCTGGCCAATCAATAACCAAAGTAGAAAACGTAACAAATGAATCCTTTTTTCGTTATTTATTAAATTGTCCTTTGTATTGAGTACTGTGCTTACATATAAAAAAACTACTTTTCTTGTATTGATATTCAAGACAATAGTGTTTTTGGGCATGCTTTGGCTAATTTATGACAAGCTCTGGCTACCCAATCAGCAGATCGGCTACTTCGACCATCTCATATCAGTAGCCAACAATGGTTATCTTCCATACTTAATTATCTGCATCCTGCTTGCACCTCTCAATTGGTTGGTGGAAAGCAAAAAATGGTGGCTTTTGGTAAGTCCATTTCAATCGCTGACTTGGTCACAAACCGCAGCAGCAATACTTTCAGGCATCACTTTAGGTGTACTTACTCCTTCCCGTCTTGGCGAGTATGGCGGTCGCCTGATGCACATCAGAGAAGGCCATCGGGGCCAGGCATTATATGCCCATTTTATGGGAAGTCTGTCTCAAAATATACCCATCTTATTGTGCGGCAGCATGGCTGGTGCAGTCTATTTTTCACAGCACTACCCATCCACCGAATTGTTGAGTATTAGCCTAGCTTTTATTCTTTTATCCTTTACTGCTGTGCTCATCTTACTTTACCTGCAAAACGATGGTCTCACAGATAGAATTTTTAACCAGAGTTGGCTAAAAAAATACACCAAAGGATTTGCACCTACAAAATATAATTCTACTATTTTAGTCAACGTAGCATTTTATTCTTTGCTTAGGTACATAATCTATGTAAGTCAATATTTACTATTGTTGTATTATTTTAACATCAATGTGTCTCTTCCTGAAGCTACATTTGGCGTTTTGGTTATTTTTTTGTTTCAGACAGGGCTGCCTTTGCCTCCAGCCTTAAGTGTGCTGGCCAGGACAGAACTGGCTTTGATAGTATGGTCAGTTTACGATACCAATCAACTCTCTATACTTACTGTACCCTTGCTGTTGTGGCTGATCAACTTATTGATACCCGCCATTGTGGGCAGCATTATTATTTTAACAAGCAACCTTCAAAAACAACTGCCAAATGTTTAAAAAATCCCTTTTGCCATTATCTATAGTATTATTTTTATCCTCCTTTGTAATTCTTGGTGACCCAAAACCCGGAGACTGCGAGATCGTCAATACCAGTTTTTCCTCCGGCGAACAATTGGTTTTCAAAGCCTATTACAACTGGAAGTTTATATGGATACCTGCCGGCGAGGCGGTCTTCAATATCAAAGAAAACAAATTTGACTACGAGGTCAAAGTCACAGGCAGGACTTATGAATCCTATGATAATTTTTTTAGGGTCAAAGATTATTTTTACAGCAAAATCGATAAAAGAACTCTCTATCCAAAAAACTTTGTGCGAATTATAGAGGAAGGCAATTACCGAAAATTTGACAGCATCGTTTTTGACCAATCGCAGCACAAAGCATACTCCATCAATGGGAAGTCAAGAAAAGTGGCGACAAGAAAAGAAGTTCGCTACGACGACTGTATGCATGATTTACTCTCTGTATTTTATTTCTTGAGAAACATCGATGTCAATGATTTTAAAAAAGGTGATTACATTCCTACCAAGGTATTACTAGACAATGGTACCTATCCTATTAAGGTAAAGTATGATGGCAAAGAAGCCAAAAAAGACATCAAGGAATTGGGCACTTTTAATACAATAAGGGTCATTCCGGATATGGTTGTAGGTGAAGTATTTAAAGATGGTACTAAAATGAAAATCTGGGTCAGCGACGACGAAAACAAGCTGCCCTTGTTTGTCGAATCTCCATTGAAAATAGGCTCTGCCAAAGCCGTGCTCAAAAGCTATAGCGGACTCCGACACCCACTGACTGCCAAAATAAAATAATGCGCTTATAGCCTGTCTTAATGCCTTACTACTGCGGGCAAGGTATCGAAAATGTTTTTATTTGCGGTATACCATTGACCAACACAATGGAAGATTTATAACAATTGTTTTGGGTGTTCTTTATAATCATACCATATAAAAAATTAGACTTTAGCTTTTTTAACAAGTATTTTGTTGTGTCAATTCTTTTTAAAATGAAGTAGAAAAAGGAGCGGTAAAATAAGGAGTCCTTTTTATAATTTTCTCTAAACAAAAAAGACCACTTGTATAAGTAGTCTTCTAACTAAAATTTTTATTAAATGAATTTTAAAACTTAAACCCTGCAGTCATCACTATCCTTGTATTGCTGAGATTATTATTTATCAATACTTCATCCTTTGGTTCTACTAAGGTATAAGGCACGTAGCCTTCTGTATATTTTCTTGTCCGCACACCGATATCAAGAAAAAAATTGTCTTCTCTGACACCTACGCCAAAAGAAGTGGTATTGATTTTTTGATCCTCTGCACTAACCGGGTTGTCACCTCTTTCGATACCGCCTCTTAGTCTGACCATACCTATGGCTAGTTCTGTGCCTATTCTTATATTGAGTGCCGAGCCCAAATATTTTTCAATCTCATTGTTTACTTTAAGGGTGTATTGTTGCTCAGATGGATCGTCAGAGTTGGATGTAAAATCAAATTTATTGGTATTGTAATCAACCCATTCGACATCGCCATTTATAAAACCTTTTACAGGGCCTATGGCATATATTGTGCCGATGCTGCCAACAAATCTCGCTGGTGTGTTGAGGCGATATTTAAAGCTACCATCAGGCGACCTTTCTTCATAGGTCTTGTCCCCTCCATCATTGTAACTATAGACAAGATTGGTATAATAATCATCGCTTAAGGTGTACCATGTAGACGTATGAAAAGCACCGCCGATTCTTATGGCCTTAATAGGCACATAGATAAATCCTGCTTTGATATTGGCACCGACTCCTGAAGTATTGAGGTACTCTGTATAGTCAAGTGAATTGAATATTGGATTTTGATTGAGTGGATCTGACTCTGAATATTGCTTGGTCTCTTCATAGGATACAAATGG
>JAYUTD010000527.1:0-7472 GCA_043755305.1 Saprospiraceae bacterium | reverse complement strand
TTCATCTTCCCATTACATGTAATATTTAATTTGGTTCTCCGAATCTCTTAATTAGTCTTTGAATTTGTCAGGGAAATATTTTTTCATTAAGGTTTTCCAGCGATTCGCTTGTTCCCGCAAATTGGCGAGGTAGGTGTCCTGCTGCATCCAGTCGTAGTCCTTCCAGCCATTGGTCAGCGACAGCTCGAGGGACTCGAAAGCCTTGTCCAGATCGCCTTTCAGGCTTTGCTCGCAGGCGAGGTTGTAGTAAATCTGGGCTGCAAAATACTTTTTCATCAGGGCATCCCACTGCTCCTTCTGCTCCCGCAGGGGGGCGAGGTCTTCGTCCTTTCCCAATTGCTCCATGGTGGCGCCTTTCCCGATGGCTTTTTCCACGTAGCCGATGGCTTCATCCGTTTTGTTTCCCAAATACAAAAAACAAGCATAGGAAAGTAGAGGTGCGGTTTTGCTTGGAGCCATGGCAATGGCAGTTTGAAAATAGCGTCCCGCATTCTCCTTCTTACCCATTTTCTGGACGGCTTCACCCAGGTTCAAATAAACCTCCCAATCCAAAGAATCCCTTGCAGCATAGTTGAGCCACATGGCCTCTGCTCCGGCAAAGTCTTTCAATCGGAATTTGGTCAACCCTAAATTGAACACCAATTCCTTTGGGTAGTCAGGTTCATATTGCAACGCTTGCAGGTAGTGGTACTGAGCACCATTAAAATTGGACTGAAAATACATGGAATTCCCCAAGTTATAATGGGCCAAAGCGGAAGAACTATCAATTGAAACGGCTTTGTATCCTGCTTTTTCCGCCAACCCATACTGCCTAAGCTCTGTGTAGGCTTTGCATAGATTGATAAACGGCATGAGCCAGTTGGGGGAGCAAGCCAGTGACTTTTCAAACAGCGGAACGGCATTTGAATAATTGTCGAATCGCATTTCTATCAACCCAAGCTCGTTCCAAGCGTAGGCTGCACTTGAATCTATGGCCAACGTTTGGTATTGAAGTGATTTGGCCGTCTGGAAAAACGTCGGCTGTTGTTTTTTTTCGCCCTCAAGGCGTTGCAAAAGACCTTCGAAATAGTATTGCTTAGCCCGGAGGTTAATATACAAATAATGTTCCGCTCCCAACAACTCTGCTGACCTGGCGAGGTATTTTGGGAACGCCTTGTAATTTTGGTCGTAATTCCACCGCCGCCGTAGTTCCTTTACATCCGAGCGGAGGTAGTCGTTAATTGCTTTTTGGGCATCGTCCTGCAGGGCTGCAGCGTAGTTGCGCTTCATGATGCCTTTAAGTGGAGTAAGCATTTCGACTTGCTGTAACTGAACATAATACTTTTCTGCACAATCGTTTTCAGGGGATAAAAAACGCTTTTGTGCCACTGCCTGCTTGAACGCTTTATATAAAATTTGTATACTTGTATCTGTTCTGGAAAGAATTTCATCTTCAAATCCGCGGCTATCCGTTGATGCAAAGACCGGTATATCCCTAGTCTTGTTCTTTTTTAAATCTGCCAGAATATTTGCGTTGACTGATGCCATCCGATCGGTCTTGTTGCCCAATAATATCGGAACCTGACTTTGTGGCGATGCCTCACCAGTGACATGATCTTCTAAATATCGATCTATCTCCCCAAGGGTAATTTGTCCGTCATTGTTGCGGTCTGCCAATCCAAACAAACCATCCACTAGGTGATAACTAAAGACACCGCGACCTCCGCCCCATTGAGGACCTTCAAGTGAAAATTCATTGGGCTGGCAAGACAGTATCTTTACTTCGTTGGCATATTGCTTTGCAAGATTAGCTGTGGTTAACTGCGCACCTCCAATCTGACTTCCTGCCAGTTTTCCGGCATGGCAGGCATCTGTGATGACCACCACTTTTGCTTGATTTTGTACTGAAAGTGTTGAGACCACTTCCTGCAAAAAAGACAAAGAATAGGTTCCTCCACCCATGTACACCCTTGACGGCGCATCCCAGCATAACAGGAAGCCGGGTTTCGTCAATTTCTTGCCTTCCACATCTCCATGTCCGGAGAAGTAGATGATTACCTGATCGTCTTTTTTAGCTTTTTCTATGAGGTCATCCAAAGCTTCTGCAATACGACCTGCCGTGGCTTGTTCATTGATCAATAAGTGGAGGTGATCGCCATCGAGTGAGCCACCAGCCGGGGACCGCAGGTAGTTGGCAAACGCCTCCGCATCTTTGTCTGCATACTGAAGGTCGGAGATGTCCTTGTCCTGGTAATCGGAAATACCTACAACGACGGCGTAGGTGTTCGTGGATGATAACTGGTGGTTAGCAGGCGGAAGAGGACTTACTCCTTTTTGTTGCGAAAAAACACTTAAAGAATATATACAAAAAAGTGCTGTAATTAAACTATTTCGCATTTCCTAATTTAGACTATTTGCATAATTGTTTTAATAAAGTATTTTTTAAATTGCCTTGCTATTCTCTATTTTTTATTTGTTCAGGGAAGTACGTCTTCATCAACTCAATTTATTCATTTTGTCATTGTTTAGAAGTATTAAAACCGGGAAACATAAAATATTTCCCGGTTTATCAAGGACAAAGCTTATTTTGCTTTTGCGTCGTCATTGCTTATATCTCTAATACAGACATACTTTCCATCACGCTTTGTCCAGATAGCCATATACTTTCCAGTATAAACCACTTTTCCACTAGCGTCTTTTGCCGTTGTAACACCAATTTCCGTAACTGTATTGTCATCTCCAAATACTTCTGTTACATCGAAAGCGACTGTCCTTCCCTTTTCTTTTTTTGCTAGTGATGCTTCAATGTCTTTGAGAATTGCCGCTTTACCGGAGACCAAAGGTTGATTGTTTGACAAACTTACAGCATCTTCTGCATAGAATTCGCTGAGGGTTTTTGCATCGCGGGCATTGTCCGCTGCTGCCCATGCTGATTCCAAAGTTTGAATTTCAGCTTTTACTTTAGCCATATCCGGAGCAGCTGGTGCAGCAGGAGTTTCTGCTGGTGCCGGTGCTGGTTCAGCTGGTTTACAACCAACAATGAATACTGCTAAAAGTATAAATACTGTAGCAAACACATAATTTCTTTTGTTCATAATTAATTTTTTTTGACTGCCTACTCTGAGCGGTTTTCAGCTACCCCGTTTTTTATAATTCGTTTAATTTATTCTTAGCACTTCTGGCATTTTCTAATTCAATTGTCTCCTTGAGCCGAGGCAGTTAGCCTTCATTGCACCTATTCAAAATCAAGCTAAGCCCAAAAATTGAATAGGTTTATAAGTACGATTGCACGTATTTAGAGATAGTAAATTTTAATTTTTCAGGGTATGAAAGTCCGAGGAAGGCGATAGAAATTCTGTTTCTACTTAAACCCGTGCACAAGTTAAGCATTTTTCTAAATAAAACACCATTTGGTATAAAAACTAATGTAGTGAATGTCTGATAGGTCATTTGGCCTGGCGCCTTGATTTTTTCCCATTCCACCAATCTATTTTTTCTATGTCTTTAATTATTTGGGTTTACCACGTTGGCCTGATGAAATCAATATATTGCACTTTTTATAAGCATGTACGAATTTTGAAGGATCAGGGGTGTCTAGATCGCATTTTGGGTAAGTCAATCTATCTTAAGTGTATAGTTATTGAAGCACAAGCTTATTCACCCCATTTCTGCAATATATTTTTGCTCCATAGCTTTTTCGCAAATTGCTTAAATGCCGAAGGACTGCCAATAAAAGCTTTGTCAAAATTATAGTCGCCACCATAAAATACATTGTCTGAAATTTTCACTTTGTTTTGCCCTCTCATTGCATATTTCTGGAGCCCTTGGTACATTATTATTTTCATATCGCTTGGGCTTACATCACCATGGCAGGCGGTAGTATACATTATCCATACTTCTGCTACACCGTCGGCATTCAGATCCGTTACCTGCAATGTATTTTTTATAAAATTTGCTTCAATGTCTACCGGACAGTCGCTAATAAAGTCGTACACTTTCCAGGTCAGTTCTGCCGTGTTTTTTGATCGGATGAAATGGTAGGCAAAAAGTTCGGCGTCTAAGCCTTCATTTTCGTGTTTAAACTTTTCGTTTTGGGAGATGCCGGTTTCTGTTGTGATTACAATATTGTCTCCAGTAGTGTCAAGCCAGCGAATGGCATTATTAATTTGTCCTTCGTATTTTATATCGCCTGGAAGTTTATCGATCTCTATTTCGATCAGCTTGACCTGATTTTGTCCTAACAATGATAACGAACACAATAGTGTGAATAAGAGAAGGGTTTTATTTTTTGTCATATTATTTTATTTCATTTTGGTTTATTTATATATAGTCTGTTGTACCATACATTTAGCATTAGGATGATAGATCTTTATTTTTGAGTTATGGAATAAAAAAAATATCTATTTTTGGCAACTCCGTATATATTATAAATAGGATTGATTTAGCGACAACTTTTCAATCCTTTCTTTTGCATTTTTCATGGCTTTTTTTGTTAGCATACTAAAAATGAGTTTGTACATGGGGGAAAAAAATTTCAAAAAGAAATGGCTTTTGAAAACAATGGTGTTGGTTTGTGTCCAAAGTGTATTCCCGTTTTGTTCTTCATAAATCCAGTAGCCTCCGGCATTCTCAATAAATGAAGACGCAATTTCTTTTGCAGCCAGCGAAGTTTTATAAGGCCTTTCATCAAGTTTGTATGTGAAAGTCATGGTGGTGTTTCCCTTCATTTTCAATTTGACAATTCTATTCGGAGTTACCTGCAATAGGGCAGTTTCTATAACCATAGGATCCCAACTCGTTCTATTGGCATAATTTTGAGTGTAGTCCCAGACAAGCTCAGGTGGTCTTGCGATAAGAATGGAGTGCCGTGTGGTTATTCTATTTTCTGTCATTGTTTTGTAAGTGTTAAACCAAAAAAGAAAGTACCTTTTTCTCCAACAACCAAATGAGCAACCATGAAATTGTAAGAAGTCCTATTAATTGCAGCATTTCAATCTCCTTTTATTTTAAATATCAGATCTGTTAACTCTTTAGGTAGCGCTTTACCTTGGTTTTGTCTTTGCTGGGCAAATTGCTGCGCTTTTTGTTTTTGCCCGGTTTCAGAAAGCATTAATATATAATTACTGACGGCCATTTTGTCATCCGGCGCTTTTTGAAGGTACATTTCCATGTATGAAATACTTTTATCCAAATTCTTTTTTTCAAATTCAATTTTTGATAACTGAAAATAAGTTTCATAATAAGCGGATAGGCGCAATTCTTCCAATAAATATTTTTCAGCTTTTTCTTTTTCTCCGCCATCATTATACATTTTTCCCAGATAGAAATTTATATACTTTTCTTTGGGGTTAAGTTCGTATGCTTTGAGCATCATATTTTTTGATTTCACAATTTCTGTATCATCTAAACGTGCTGCAAGCATCATTGTGGCATATGCGGAGTGGGGCGATGATTGCACAGCAGCTGTCCAAAAAGTTACAGGATTCTTGAATTTTGTTTGATGCTTTATATTGATGCCAGCAAAAAGTACCACAATACCTATTATTAAACTACTGCTTATTGCCGGCTTAAATTTTGTAAACAAAATGGTTTGACTAAGTATGAGCAATACGCCCAAAAATGGAACATACAATCTGTGTTCAAATTCTTGGTTATTCAATGAAGAAGGAAGTAAAACCACTGGTAATAACATAAGAATAAACCAGGAAAATCCAGCCAATACGATTTTTTTATTAGGCTTATCCGAAAAATAGAGTAAAGCACCAACAATCAAAATAGCAGCGATCCCATATGCATAAGATGTATCCTCCTTTAAGGGGAAGACATTCAGATTAAATGGTAATATAGTTTTTCCAAAATAATGAATCAATATAGGAACCCTGTCAAGAGAATTGCTTAAGATAGTTGAAAAAGTATAAGATTCGCTTTGCAATCCGGCACTCAATCTGGAAATAAACCAAATAAATAGCGCCAGCATCCATGAAAGGTAAAGTGGAGCATTTCGCTTTTCCCTCCATTGAATAATTTCAGTCAATGCCAAAAGGAGAAAAGTCCCGAAAGGAACAAATAAAGCAGATTCTTTCGTATACATTGCAGCTAGTAAAAATAAAAATGATGCAATAATAGAAACCCATTTTCGACTCTGACAATAGTTTATTGTCGATAAAATAAAACCAAAAGTGAATACAGCCAATATGGAATCATTCCTTCCAGGTATCCATGATACTGCTTGCGAAAGAGTTGGATGCACAGCAAATATAATTGTCAATAATAAAGCGGTTAAATCAGGAAGTTTTAGTTTTATAAGCAGTTTGTATAATAGAAATACGGATAACAAATGCATAAATACATTAAACAAGTGATAGCCCATGATTCTATCTTTGTTTATCTGGTAATTCAATACAAATGAGTTCAGTAATAACGGTCGGTAATAAGTATCCTTTTTTACAGCAAATACTCCTCTTTTGAATGATGTAATTATATTGGAGATATCCTTATTGTATTCAATATTTTCCTTTATAAAAATTTGATCGTCCAGTTCAGTTAGTCCGTTGTTGATAGATGTCGAATATATACCCAAAACAATTATGCTTAGCAAGGCATAAATAAGTATGGGTTTAAATGAAAGGCTGGTAGGAGCCTGATTTTTTAAATCTTCTTTTTTCTTTTTGATGGTTGCCATAAAATAAAGTTTATTATTTTCGCTATTTTTTCAATCAAAATAACGCATAATCTGTCAGATAGAATACCAATGCTATATTTTTTTTATTGCATGTTAATATATAATGTAGTTTAAATCGATCCATATTTACTTTTGGGAAGAATCTTTGAAAATGTATGAATTCCACTTTGTATTTTTAGGGAGGCATCAATGCATTCCTTTTTGATTGAGTTAATGCTGCAAATGTATAGCAGAATTTTTGTAAAACCAAGTGCAGGTTGTTTGTTTTACGAAGAATGTAAGGTGAAATTGGGCTACAGTAAGCCGGTCTGTTATAGATAGACTCTTTGGCAAAAAAGAATGTGCGATGAACACAAAAGTCTATAACCATTACCAACTTGCTGGGGTTCCATCTCTATTTTTTATATTATTTCATCGAATAAAACACTTCGTGTAGCATATATGTCGCTGCCTGGTGGTGATCTGTGTTCTTTTATTTTTCTTTGAGGAATTTTTGGGTGTATTTTTTATTTCCTTGTGTGATTGTTAATAGGTAGATTCCATTAGCCAAATTAGAAATATCCATCCGATTTTGGTATTTCGTTTTGATTAAATTTTGTCCAAGTAGATTGCTTATAGTGACTTCATTTATATCGTTTGGTGCAAGATTTACATTCATTTCTGTATTTGCAGGATTTGGATATGCTCTTGGTCTAGTTTGAGCGGATAGTTTGTCTATACCAAGTGGGGTATTGCACAATGTATGTGCATTGAAAAAATTCCACAGCTCCACACTTGCTTGTATATCTTCGTTTGTTTGCCCGGCAATAAT
>JAYUTD010000526.1:0-7498 GCA_043755305.1 Saprospiraceae bacterium | reverse complement strand
CATGGAGTTATTATTCACCTACTTGGGTAGAAATTGGATTATTTGTAGGATCACTTGGATTGTTCTTTACATGCTATTTAATCTTTTCCAGAGTTGCTCCGGTAGTGGCTGTCGCAGAGATTAAGAGTATATTGAAAATGGCAGGAAATCAATACAAGGGCGTTGTACACCACAATGATGACCACAAACATGAAGAAACAACTCATAACGATCACCATTAATTTTTATAAGAATATTTAGTTATGGCACATAAAGAAGTTATTTACGGATTATACGATGATGAGCAGGACCTGCTCAATGCAGTAAAGAAAGCAAATGCTCAACACCTTGATATCATGGATGTTTACTCCCCCTTTCCAGTGCATGGATTAGATCCATTGTTGGGATTGGAGGAATCAAGATTGCACATCACCGGTTTTATATATGGAATGATAGGTACACTTACTGCCTTCATTAGTATGACATGGATTTTTACAAAAGATTGGCCGATAATTTTCGGAGGTAAACCCTATTGGTCAATACCTGCGTTTATTCCCATCATTTTTGAGCTCACAGTTTTATTTGCTTGTGTGGGTATGACTGTTACATTTTATATTGTATGTGGAATGGGTCCGGGAGTAACAAACCCAACTTTGGATGATAGAATTACAGATGATAAATTTTGTTTGGCTTTTGACAAGGCTCATGTTGCAGAAGGAGATGCACAATCCTTTTTCAATGCTACAGGAGCCACAGAAGTTAGTACAAAAAATATTTAATAAAAGAGAGAAACATAAGTGATGAGCAATAAAATACATATTTTAGTCAGCACATTAATTGTAATGATTTTTGCATCCTGTCAACAGCCCGGAAAAAATGTTACCGGGAGTGAATATATGCCTGATATGGCACATTCTGTAGCCTATGAAGCCAATACCTACGGCTATTATGATTGGAATAGATGGGGCAGTGAACTTAGCTATTACAAACTCGCTCAGCCAAGAAATCCTGTGGCTAATTCCATTGCAAGAGGATATGCAGGAAAAGAAGGCAATAATACCGGTGAGTCCGGATACAATGCCAAGTCATATACAATGAATGGAAGTGTACCTTATTATTATAATGACACTGAAGAAGAAAGAACAAGAGCTATGCAGGAAATTATTAAAAACCCTTATCCAATTACTGAAAAGGGTTTGAATGAAGGCAAGGCACTTTATACTATATTTTGTGGAATTTGTCACGGAGACAAAGGCGATGGAGCAGGTTATTTAGTAAGAGATGATGGTAAGTATCCTGCACAACCTGCCAATTTTCTAAAAGATGAGTTTATTGCTTCATCCAATGGAAGGTATTACCATTCTATAATGTATGGAAAAAATGTAATGGGCGGTTATTCAGACAAATTGTCCTATAAAGAAAGATGGAATGTGATCCATTACATAAGATCATTGCAGGCTGAGAGCAAAAGCTTAGCATATAATGATAAAGAAAATACATTGAATACAGTTGACGTGCCATTTGCCAAATTACCTGTACCAGCTGTCAGCACTGTTGAAAATAAAGTAGAGGTAAAAACTGAAGCTGAATCAATGAATAAGCAGGGTAAAGAGTTGCCGGTAAAAGCTGCCGAGCATGGCAAAAAACATTAATAATTAAATTAGAAATACACCAATGAATCAATTTAATTTAACCAATTCATTAAGAACAACATTTTTCATCTTAATTGCGCTAGGTGTTGTTTGCTTGGGTATTACCTGGGTATCTGATGACCATAGCCATACAAGATTTTGGTCCAATGTGTTGCACAATTCGGTATTTTTCACGGGAATATCTATCATGGCAACTTTCTTTATGGCAGCCAGCATTACAGCATATGCAGGCTGGTATACTGCTTTTAAAAGAGTATTTGAATCATTTTCTATGTTTTTGATTCCTGGCTTTATCCTTATGATTTTGATTGGCACTGCTGTATATATGAACGGCAATCAACTCTACCACTGGGCTGACGAACATACCAGGGCTACAGATGAAATTATTAAAGGAAAAAGCAGCTTTTTAAATAAAAATTGGTATTTATTTGGGACCATTGTTATTGGTGCAGTCTATATTTATTTGGCCACAAAAATCAGATCATTATCTGTAAGTGAAGAACAAAATAGTGCAGAAGAAAATTTTGCTACACACAGAAAAATAAGGACCTACGCAGCCGCATTTTTACCGGTGTTTGGTTTTTCCAGCGTAGTACTTATTTGGCAATGGGTGATGAGTGTCGACTCGCATTGGTACAGTACCATGTTTGCCTGGTATTCTTTGGCAAGTTTGTTTGTAGCAATGATGGCATTAGTGGCACTGACTCTGATTTATTTAAGAAAAAATGGCTACTATCAAAATTTATCCAAGCATCATGTCCATGATGTCGGTAAGTTGATTTTCGGTATTAGTGTATTTTGGACTTATTTGTGGTTTTCTCAATTCATGCTGATTTGGTATGCCAATATTGGGGAAGAGACCATTTATTTTAAAGAAAGATATGACCATTATCCGGTCCTATTTTTTATGAATATTGTGGTCAATTTTGCGTTACCTTTTCTTGTATTGATGAGAAATGATACAAAATGGAAAACAGGCTCACTGACTTTTATGGCGATTGTGGTTTTCTTAGGTCACTGGATGGATTTCTTCTTGATGATCAAGCCGGGAGTGCTTCATACAGCGCATGAATTGTCAGGACATGGTGAACATTCAGTAGGCCATGTTGTTAATACTGTAGATCATGGCACTGCACATGGCACTGAAGCTGTTTCAAGTATTGTAAGTGGATTTACTTTTCCGGGATTGTTAGAGCTTGGCACTATGCTAGGATTCCTAGGATTATTTGGTTTTGTTGTATTCAGTGTTCTTTCCAAAGGAAATTTAACTTCAGAGAAGGACCCGTATTTGGAAGAAAGTTTACATCACCACGTTTAATATAATTAATAATTAAAAAAATATAAATGTAATGACAATTACTGGTGCATTATTAATATTTGCTTTAATCGCGATCATTGCTATCCAACTAGGGAAAGTGAGTGATTTAGCTGCAAAAATAAGAGGAGTAGAAGAGGTTACCAGAGAGAGAAACAATTCCACAGCAAGGTGGTTGGTTGTGTTTATGGTAGTGTTTTTAGTAGGCACTGTTTATTCTGCGTGGCACTACAGAAATGTAATGCTTGGCTATGGTCCTTGGGAGTCTTCTTCAGCACATGGAGTAGAATTGGACAATTTATTTAATGTAACATTATGGTTCACAGGAATTGTATTTGTTATTACACATATTGCCCTATTTTGGTACTCATACAAATATAGAGAACAAGGCCAAAAACCTGTGTTTTTTGCCCATAGTACTAAGTTGGAATTAGTATGGACAGCTATTCCTGCAGTTGTTATGGCATTTCTTGTAGCCAATGGCTTGGTAGTATGGAACAATGTCATGCCCGATGTAAAACCAGAAGATAAATTCATTGAAATAGAGGCTACAGCCTACCAATTTGCGTGGGACATTAGATATCCTGGTAAAGATGGAAAGATAGGGGATAAAGATTTTAGATTAATCAATTTGTCTAACAATTCTCTTGGCATTGATTTTAAAGATAAAGCGTCAATGGATGACCATATTCTTTCAGGATCTGATATAATAAAATTACCTGTTGATTCTACTGTAAGAGTGAGAATCACAGCAAAAGATGTCTTGCATAACTTTTATTTACCACATTTTAGGGTAAAAATGGATGCAGTGCCTGGATTGCCTACTTACTTTATTTTCAGACCTACGAAGACGACCAATCAGATGAGGCAAGAATTAAGCGTATATCCAGAGTGGAATGAGCCATACGATCCTACAGACCCAACAGGGCCAAAAAGATGGGAAAAATTTGATTATGAGTTGGCGTGTGCAGAGTTGTGCGGCAAAGGACATTACTCTATGCGAAGAGTATTGCAAATCGTTTCTAAAGAAGAATATGCAACTTGGGTTGCTGGTCATACCTCATTTTATGCAACAAGTGTGAGAGGCACAGATTCAGATCCATTCAAAGACAAGAAATTGTTGGATTTTGAAATAGATGACAGAAAAGCAGAGCTGGATGCAAAATTAAACCCGCTTTGGGCAAAAATGAATCCACTTTTACTTTCAGCCGCAGCAGCTGCTGCCAAAAAAGACTCTACAGCCAAGGTTGCTACATTTACTGATGAAGAAAGAACATTGAAATTAAAACATGTTTTCTTTGATACAGGATCAGCAAATTTGGATGCTTTATCAAACAGCGAGTTAGACTACATAGCAGGATTATTAAAAAAATACCCTTACATCAAACTTGAAGTTGGAGGGCATACAGACAATGTCGGAGATTCTGGTACCAATAGGGCTTTGTCTCAACAAAGAGCTGGTAGCGTGAAAGCAAGACTTGTTTCACAAGGTGTAGATGGATCAAGACTCTCAGCAATTGGGTATGGCGATACCAAACCGGTTGAAAAGAATGATACTGAAGAAGGAAGAACAAAAAATAGAAGAACTGAATTAAAAGTTATTAAGTAAAAAAAGATCTTAAAAATGGCAGAAATAGCAGTTAAGACTAGAGAAGATATATTGATCGAAGAACAAGGTTTCAATGATCACTTTCACGACCATCATCATGGTGATAAGTACCAGTCAGGATTCTTAAATCACTATGTTTTTTCCATGGACCATAAAGTTATTGCCAGGCAATTTTTGATTACTGGTATAATATGGGCAATTATTGGCTCGGCGATGTCCATTGTATTTAGACTCCAACTTGGCTTTCCTGAAGAAAGTTTGGGTTGGTTAAAACCTATATTAGGAAAATGGATTGTAGTGGATGCTGATGGAATAGGTAAACTGGCACCGGAATTCTATTATGCCTTAGTCACTATGCATGGTACTATTATTGTATTTTTTGTTTTGACTGCAGGGCTGAGTGGTACTTTCAGTAACTTGCTTATACCTTTTCAATTAGGCGCAAGAGATATGGCATCTCCATTTCTTAATATGCTTTCTTATTGGTTTTTCTTTTTGGCTGGGGTAGTAATGTTTTATTCATTATTTTTAAGTACCGGACCTTTTTCCGGTGGCTGGGTAGCCTACCCACCGTTAAGTGCCTTGCCTCAAGCATCTACAGGATCAGGTACAGGGATGACACTTTGGTTGGTAAGCTTGACTTTATTTGTGGTATCTGTTTTATTAGGTGGCATCAATTACATTACGACAGTCTTAAATTTAAGAACCAAAGGCATGACAATGTGGAGAATGCCTTTGACCATATGGGCATTTTTTGTGACAGCTATATTGGCACTTTTATCGTTTCCGGTATTGGCTTCAGGATTTTTCATGTTGATGATGGACAGAGGTTTGGGTACAAGTTTCTTCTTAAGTGATATTTTTATAGGCGGACAAGCTTTAGATAGAATTGGCGGAAGCCCTATTTTGTTCCAACACTTATTTTGGTTTCTTGGACACCCGGAAGTATACATCATTATACTTCCAGCTATGGGTATAGTATCAGAAGTATTGTCTGTACATGCAAGGAAACCAGTCTTTGGTTACAGAGCAATGGTATATTCGATATTAGCTATCGGTTTCTTATCATTCATCGTATGGGCGCACCATATGTTTATGTCAGGGGTCAATCCTTTTATATCCAATTTCTTTGTTGTATTTACACTAATCATCGCAGTGCCCTCCGCAGTTAAAGTATTCAATTGGATTACGACTCTGTGGGGCGGTAGTCTAAGATTAAACACGGCTATGCTTTTTGCTATCGGCTTTGTTTCGATGTTTATTTCCGGAGGTTTAACCGGAATATTTTTGGGTAACTCAGCGATAGATATTCAAATGCACGACACTTACTTTGTCGTTGCTCACTTTCATATAGTGATGGGTGTGGCAGCATTCTTTGGCATGTTTGCCGGAGTTTACCATTGGTATCCAAAAATGTATCAGCGATTTATGGATGAAACCATTGGTAAAATACACTTTTGGGGAACATTGATAGGTGCATATGCGATATTTTGGCCAATGCACTATATGGGTATGGCCGGTGTACCAAGAAGGTATTACAGTTTCGATACATTTGATGCATTCAAGCATTTTACTGAAATGAATCAATTTATAACAATCGCTGCTATACTTACTTTTATTGTTCAATTGTTGTTTGTGGTTAACTTTTTCTACAGCATATGGAAAGGCAAAAAAATGACCACGAGAAATCCATACAATGCTACCACATTGGAGTGGACGTCACCAATTGAGCCGGTACATGGAAACTGGCCTGGCAATTTACCAACAGTTCATAGGTGGGCATATGACTACAATAAAGATGAAAGAGAATTTGTGAGTCAGGTTGAGCCATTGAAGGAAGGAGAAGTAGGAGACCATTAATAAAACAAATTGCTTTTGGAATTAAATAAAGAAATACAATCCAACACTCAAAGTCATGTAACTTATACCAAGTTGCAAGACCTAAGTATGCTCGTAAAAACGAGACTTTCTCTGACAGTAGTATTTACGTCATTGATGGGCTATATTATTTCGGCAGGTGCTGATTTTAATTTAACAACGCTGATTTTGCTTTTTGTAGGGGGATTTTTAATTACCTCATCCGCCAATGCAATTAATGAAGTACTTGAAAAAGACTTTGATGCATTAATGAAACGCACATCGGTGCGACCTTTGGCCACCAGTAGAATGAAGGTGTCAGATGCTGTTTTGTTTGCCGGGTTGACTTGCCTTGTGGGGGTAACTTTGCTTTCAATGATCAATCCATTGACCTCATTGCTTGGTATGCTCTCGTTTGTACTTTACGCATTTGTCTACACACCGCTTAAAAGATATTCGACTATTGCAGTCGCGATAGGTGCTATACCGGGTGCACTTCCTGTACTTATAGGTTGTACTGCCCATAATGGAGTGTTGACTACGATGTCGATTGGCCTTTTTGCCATCCAATTTTTGTGGCAGTTTCCTCATTTTTGGGCAATTGGTTATTTGGCCTTTGAAGATTATATCAAAGCAGGATACAAATTATTGCCTACTTCAAGCGAAGGCAATATTGATCAGAATGTAGGACTTTATTCGTTGGTATATACCTTACTTATAATTCCGGTTTTGATAGGCCTTTACATTATTGGGGATATTCATATTATAGCTTTTATATTAAGCGTCGGCTTGACAGCAGTGTATGGCTATTATAGCTTTGTTTTTTATAAATCAATGGAAAGGAAGACCGGACTGGCTTTAATGTTTAGTTCATTTTTTTACATGCCTCTTGTTTTATTAATTTTATTATTTTTATAATATGGAAGCTGCAGCGATAAAAAGAGAAGAAAGCCTAAAGAGACTAAATCCGCAACTATTTTCATTGTGGGTAGGAATGGCGAGTATGTTGATGCTTTTTGGAGCGTTTACTAGCGCATACTTGGTAAAGCAAGGAGCTGGCAATTGGCTTCAATTTTCCATACCACC
>JAYUTD010000525.1:0-3007 GCA_043755305.1 Saprospiraceae bacterium | reverse complement strand
TCTTCGTGTGATTTTTTTATCCTATCTGCAAAATGACCATCGTATTCAGGAAGCGCTTTTAAAAAAGGCTCAATACCATCTATATCCATTAGAGCTTGAGGTAAAATTGGATCTAATTCTACATCCGCAGACTCGATATCGTGACCGGATTCTCTTGTAAGAATGATGACCTTCCTTCTTACATCAGCGCCGCTTAAATCGTCTCGGGGATCAGGTTCCGTATAGCCAAGTGTTCTGGCTTCTAAAACCAGCTCACTGAATTTTTTGTCTATGGTAAAATTATTAAAGATATAAGATATAGACCCTGACATTACTGCTTCAATCTTTAAGATTTTATCCCCACTATTGATTAGACTTTGTATGGTAGAAATCAAAGGCAGGCCTGCTCCTACATTGGTCTCATACTTGAAATGTATTTTTTTGTCAGCTGCAATTTTCTTCAAAGCTTTATATTCTTTGTTGCTGGCAGAAGTGGCAATTTTATTTGGGGTGACCAAAGATATATTGCTATTCAGGATTGCTTTATAAAATTTCGGAATGTCATTGTCTGCAGTATTGTCAATGAATATACTGTTGCTCAAATTTTGGTTTTTCATGGTCTCTATAAATGTGGGTATGTCGGTCTTCAAAGTAGAATCATCCAATAGTGTTTTCCATTTGCTTAGGTCTATTCCGTCTTCTTCAAAAATCATATTTTTCGAATTAGACAAGCCTACGACATTGATCTCAAGTTTATATTTATCGATGAGGTGTTGTCTTTGTTTTTGGATTTGGTTGATAAAGGCTTTGCCAATCAAACCAACTCCTACTATAAACAAATTGACTCTTCTGTTGTCTGATAAAAAGAATGAGTCATGTATAAGGTTGAGTGCCTTTGATTCATCTTTATTTTGAATTACAAAGCTAATGTTAAGTTCAGAAGACCCCTGAGCAATGGCGGTAATATTGATGCCATTTTTACCAAGAGATTCAAACAATTTGCCAGCAACACCTGGCACTGCCCTCATACCTTCACCTACCACAGCAACAATAGACAGATTACTTTCTACCATGACTGGATCTATCAATAAGCCATCCATTTCTTTGGCAAACTCCGCTTCTATTACTTGCTTTGCATGATCTGCATCTTTTTGCAAGACAGCTATACATATGCTGTGCTCTGAAGATGCTTGTGTGATGAGGATTATATTGATTTTAGCCTGGCCAATTGCGCCAAATAATCGAGCCGAAACACCTGGCACTCCGACCATGCCGCTCCCTTGTAATCTCAGCAAAGCCACACCGCTCAATGAAGAGATTCCTTTGATGGCAGTAGGAAAATCATTGTCCACTTCTTTATTAATAAGAGTACCTGCAAAGGAAGGGTTAAAGGTATTTTTAATGTAAATGGGGATGTCTTTTTTAAACGCAGGTTGTATCGTTGGTGGATAGATGACCTTGGCTCCGAAATGAGACATCTCCATCGCTTCGGCATAAGAAAGAGAAGGGAGCGTAAACGCTTTTTTAACTTTTCTCGGGTCACATGTCAATACTCCATCTACATCAGTCCAAATCTCTAATACCTCAGCGTTCAATGCACCGGCAATAATGGCAGCCGTATAGTCTGAACCACCTCTGCCCAATGTGGTAGTAAGCCCGCCGACATCAGATGCTATGAATCCAGTGACTATTTGAATGGTACCTTTGTTGGCGGCATAATGCTGCTGGATGAGTGCATCCGTTAATTCAAAATTTACTTTAGCGCTACCGAAATCCTTATTTGTTTTAATGACCTTCCTAGAATCCAGATATGCTGACTTGAAGCCCATTTTCTTCATTGTTTCAGCAATGATAAAGTTGGAATTGCGCTCACCAAAACTTAAGACATAGTCCATCGTCCTGGGTGAAATTTCGCGAACCAAACTGATGCCTTTCAGCAAATTCATCAAGGTTTCATTGTTGTCTTCTATTTCTGCTTTAACATATAAGTAAATATCATCGCCCATCAATGATTCTATGGCGTCTTTGTGTCTTTGCGCAAAGGCCTGGTAAAGGGAAGGATACTCTGACTTTCCCGCTGCAGCGTTTTCACTCATGGCAATCAAAGAGTCTGTGACGCCGCTAAATGCGGAGAAAACCACCGTCAATTCTTCGCCGGCTGCTATTCTGGGTTTAAGAATGTCAATAATACTACTTATCCTTTCCGGTGTACCCACAGATGAGCCACCAAATTTTAATACTTTCAATGTTTTGTAATTTCTTGATTAATAATGCAAAAATAAGCCCAAAATCAGATTTTCTGAAATTATTACGCCAATAAATGTCAATATAGTAAAATCTGAATGTGAATGTATCAAAACTGCTATAAATTGGCTATTTTTGGACTTCATATAAAAATCTTAATCAAATGATCATAGGTGTACCAAAAGAAATAAAACCAAGTGAAAACAGAGTGGCTGTAACACCAGCAGGTGTAATGGAGTTTATCAGACACGGACATACGGTGTATGTGCAATCTACCGCAGGGGAAGGAAGCGGATTTTCAGACACCGAATATAAAAAAGCAGGTGCAAAAATTCTGCCTAAGATAGAAGATGTATACGCTAAAGCTCAAATGATCATAAAAGTAAAAGAGCCAATAGCGAAAGAGTATAAGTTGATCAAAAAAGACCAACTCTTGTTTACCTATTTTCACTTTGCCTCCTATGAGCCGCTTACCAGGGCAATGATCAAAAGTGGGGCTACCTGCCTTGCCTATGAAACAGTAGAGGCTGCAGACAGATCGCTTCCACTGCTTATCCCTATGAGCGAGGTCGCAGGAAGAATGGCAATTCAGGAAGGTGCAAAATACCTTGAAAAGCCTATGGGCGGCAGAGGCATTTTATTAGGCGGAGTGCCGGGAGTTGCCCCTGCAAAAATCTTGGTGCTTGGCGGTGGTATAGTAGGTACTCATGCAGCTAAAATGGCTGCAGGTATGGGTGCAGATGTCACCATTTTAGATGTAAGTCTTAAGCGTCTGAGGTATCTG
>JAYUTD010000524.1:0-7509 GCA_043755305.1 Saprospiraceae bacterium | reverse complement strand
TTCATTTGCATTTTACCGGGGCTTTGTCCCATTTTAAATACCTCAAAAGTAATGTGGTATAAAAGGAAATAAAAGGTACTAAATATGTATAAAACAACGAAACTTTTCCCCAAAGCGCCGGTGGTAAGATTAAACAAAATCCAAACAATTATTAAATCAATGGCATATGCCATAATTCTTTGCCTGGGAGCTGCAAGAGGAAAAGATAGTACGATATTATGTGAAGTTCTGAAATCGATATTTCTCATCTCAATATTCTAATATACAATATTAATATTTTATTTTTACAGTAATTCCTTTTTCTTAAATAAATCGATTTTGTCATTCTTCTGTTTCAACTCTTTAATTATTAATCGGCTATTAATTAAAACACAATAGGGCTATTTCTATTGAAACGATTCATTGCTGTATATTTTATCAAATTATCGAAATATTATTTTGTAAATCCATTTATATTTTGCTTCAGATTTATATTTTTGCTACTTATAATATTTTTAAAAAACCTCATTATCTTTGTTGGACATAGCGTAGTATTAAATGTATGACCGAAAGCCAATTTATAAAGGAGAATAAAGCAAAATGGAAAGAACTTGAAGAGGCACTCCATAACAATTCAAATGATCCTGATCAATTGCATGTTTTATTTAAAAAAGTTTCCGGCGATCTTTCTTTTGCGCAAACCTATTTTCCCAGACGTAGTGTGCGGTGGTACCTCAATTCTCTGGTGAATGGCGTCTTTGATACGATGCGTATTAAAAAGAAACTGAGTGTATGGACTTCTTTAAAATTATTTTATAATGAAACACTCCCCAGGGAAATAGTCAAAAACAAAAATGCATTTATTGCGTCCTTTGTAATTTTTATTTTATCATTTTCCGTAGGAGTGTTTTCCACTTTGGAAGACAATGATTTTCCCAAAAGTATACTAGGGTCAATGTACATGAGCATTACAGAGCAAAATATAGAAAAAGGAGATCCAATGGGCATTTATAAAAACGGCTCAGAATTAGAAGCTTTTCTTGGCATTACTTTAAACAATATTCGCGTTGCATTTTTGACATTTGTATTGGGTTTTCTAGCATCCATTGGTTCTTTTTTCATTCTTATCAAAAATGGTGTTATGGTTGGTGTTTTCCAAACCATTTTCTATAAAAAGGGACTTTTTTTTACTTCTTTCCTTACCATTTGGATTCATGGTACCTTAGAAATATCATCTATAATTATAGCAGGGGCCGCTGGCATAATAGTCGGTAACAGTATTTTATTTCCTGGCACTTACTCAAGAATGGAGAGCTTACTTGTTGGGTCACTTAAAGGTATATATATTATGTTAAGCACTATTCCATTATTTTTAATTGCTGGATTTTTTGAAGGATTTGTAACAAGAATTACAGATATGTCACCAATAATAAAAATAATGATCATCGTTGCATCATTATTTTTCATCATTTTCACCTACGCTATTAATCCCTACTTGTACTACAAGTCTGGCAGATATATGAATTATATAGCGCCAACTATTCCATTTGGTAAGAAGTCAATTGAACTGCAAGATGAAAAAACAGTGCAGTCGACATTTAATGATTACAGGTCTTTTATTGATAAAATTATATTTACTTTATTACTTCCGCTTGGCATAGCTATTGCATTACCGCTCTATTTTATAGCAGGGAATCTAATTGCGACTAAGCAATCGTATGGAGGGTTTCTCTCTATTAATGTATATGATTTTGAACATGGCAATTGGCCTATGTCTTTAATCCTAATTTTGGCTTCCATCTATTTTTTTTCATTTATGAATTTGATTAAAAATGTAAAAGATTTTGGCATTATTGAAGTGGTAGTAAATGTTTCAAAACATTTTTTGGGATTTTCAGTAGCGTCAATTTTATTGACCATTCCTCTTTATTTTCTTTCAGGATATTATGTCTTCTTATCATTATTGGTTATTCCATTTTCAATAAGTATAATAATCAATGACAATCTTGAGCCCGGGGAGGCCGATACCTCTGCCATTGGTTATGCTTTCAAAATTGGGTACAAGTTTTGGATTGATATTCTGGGAATTAATATCGGTATAATAGCATTGGTGGCTTTGGGTTATTTTTCAATAGATGAAATTAGCAGTTCCTTTCTTGAAGATATACTTTCCTGGCACAATTTGTTTGATAATAAACTTTTAGAACAAACCTTTATGGTAAATTATCTCAGATTTATTTTTCTATTGTTAGTAATGCCGTTTGCTTATTTTTTATTTACAAATAAAATTAGCACTATTTTTAAAAACAAATATTCAACAGATTTGATTGAAAAAATCGAAAACTTTGGTCTATCTAATAGGTATCAAAATTAATCCCAATATGAAAAGTAGATTAGTTGTATCAGTTTTTATCTTTCTCTTTTCCAATTTTGCAAAAGCCGATACTATATCTATTGTTACAGAAACTGATGTCAGAGAAGCTTCTGCTTCTTTGGAAAAACAAAAAATGAAATGGATATTGGTTCCCAAAGCAAAAGGCATGTCAAAACCAGATGAGAACAAAGACACTTTTAATAATTTTGGATTGTTTGGGCAGGTATTTAAATTATTGGCGATTGCTTTGATAGTTTGCTTTGCCCTTATTTTACTATACCTTGTTTTTAAGGATTTTAAATTAAGCAAATCAAAAATTAATCCGCCTGATATTGAATTGGACAATATAAAAGATATTACTGCCATTGATTTTGATGTGATGCTCGAAGAAGCCTTGGCTAATAATGACTTTAGATTGGCGACCAGGATTAAGTACCTCACTATGTTACAGCAATTGCAGAATAAGCATAAAATATTGTGGAAGCCAAATAAAACCAATAGAGCATACAGCGCTGAGCTTGCAGAAAGCAACCTTGGCGCTCCATTTAAATTATTATCGTCCTTGTTTGAGAAAATATGGTATGGACATGCTGATGTAAATCAAGAGCAGTATAGTGTTATTTATACCCAATTTGAATCAATGCAAAAATTATTATGAAAGGCCCAAGATTAAATATACTTATTGTTGCAATAATCCTGGGTTTAATAGCCATTTTTATTTTTATTTTTTTTGAATTCAGACAAGTAAAGGATGAAGATTGGCGAAAAACATTTGATCCAAAATCAGAAGAACATTATGGAATTTCCGTTTTCGCAAGTTTACTTAAAAAGAAGCTGGGAAAAGACAATGTACGAATTGACTACAATCTTAAAGTTGAGACTGTGCAGGATACAGCTTTTGCGCTGTTCATTTTTGACTCTGACATTTTTATTTCTCAAAACAACAATGCCAATTATATAGATTGTCTTTACCGAGGCAACCATGTATACTTTTTTGGGGACAATGTAAGTATAAATTATGAAGGCTTAGTTGCTGAACTAGATACAACTTTCAGGCCATTTAAAAAGGATACGTTTTATGACAGAAAAAATATGCCATTGGCAATCAATTTTGAATTATTTAATGAGGATACCAGCTATATTATACCACTCAATACCCTTAAGGTATATAAAAATAACTATACACCTAATACCAATGAAACAGATGCAGAAACAGATTCTTTGATTTCAGTGAGTAAGGAAGCATCAGAAAGTAATTATTACCAGGAGAGAGTTGATTCTGTAAAAAATATTCAAAGTGGAGAGAATATTAAACTAACAATAGATACCTTATCGGATACCCTTGAAAGGGAAGTTTTAATTTCTTATAAAACCAGACCTGTATTTCAAAGGATAAGCGCATTTAACGGGAAAATCTACTTACACTCTTTTCCTGAGTTATTTGCTAATATTGCTTCAAAAAACGTATCTATATATAGTAAACATTTTAATATACTGCTTACAGAACTGGAAGGTAAAAAAGTAATTATTACTTCAAGTAACTCACTTGGAAGCAGGGCAGATGAAAACCCTTTGGAAATTCTGTTGAAAAATAAAGCTTTAGCCACAGCTTATTATACCATACTATTCACGCTACTTTTATACCTGATATTTGGTAGTAAGCGCAAACAGCGACCGATTCCAATCATAGAACCTATAAATAACACGTCTCTTGAATACATAAATACGCTTGCCAGGCTATATGAATTGCAGAATCAAAATTACAGACTTGTAATGAAAATAAAAGACAATTTTTACCATACTATGGCTAAAAATTTTTATGTGAACCAACACGATGAGAATTTTGTAATCATCTTAGCAAAGAAGTCTAAAATACAAGCGGAACTGATTAACTCTATTGTTCAGTATTTCAAACAAATAGGTGAAAATAGGGCGTGTTCAGATGAACAGTTGCATATGTTGAACAATTATTTATCCAAAGTAGAAAATCAAATTAACCATGGAAACAACCAATGAAATGCATGAATATGAAGGCATTGATGAGGTAAATGCTGGCATCTATAAGCAAACCATAGATTTTACAGCTACAAATACTATTATTGCAAAAATCAAAAATGAATGTAGCAAGCTTTTGATCGGGCAATCAGAACTTATTGATCTTATGATCACATGTATTCTATGTGATGGTCATATTTTACTGGAAGGTGTGCCGGGTATTGCAAAAACATTAAGTGCTAAAGTGCTGGCAAAAACCATTAAATCAAATTTTTCCAGAATACAATTTACACCGGACTTAATGCCAGCCGATATTATTGGCACTTCGGTTTTTAATATGAAGGACGCTATATTTAGCTTTAAAAAAGGCCCTATATTTTCAAACATTATTCTTATTGATGAGATCAATAGGGCGCCGGCTAAGACACAATCTGCGCTCTTTGAGGTAATGGAAGAAAAGCAAATTTCTTATGACGGAGAAACGTATCAAATGGAGTTTCCTTTTTTGATTATTGCAACACAAAATCCGATAGAGCAGGAAGGAACTTATCGGTTGCCTGAAGCCCAGCTAGATAGGTTTTTGATGAAAATAATTATTAATTACCCAAGTTTAAGTGATGAAGTCAAGATTTTGGATAGATTTAGAAATCAGATGGGAAAACCGGAGCTTGATACTATAGAGAATGTGATATCGGCAGCAGAGATCATTGCTATACAAGCACAATTAAGCAAGGTCTATTTAGAAGATCAATTGCTTGATTATATTGCACGAATTGTTCAAGAAACAAGAAACCATGGCCGAATCTATTTAGGTGCTTCACCAAGGGCATCGCTGGCCATTATGAAAACCTCAAAAGCTATAGCGATGATGGCAAATAGGGATTTTGTTATTCCAGATGATATTCAATATGTAGCACCACATGTTTTAAATCACAGGATAATACTAACTCCGGAAGCTGAGATGAGCAACTTGAGAAACCATGATGTAATTGTGGAAATATTGAAGGACGTAGAAGTCCCCAGATAGTAAAAATTAATAGCTCAACGGGTATGCCAGGATTCAGAAAACAATAGAGAAAAATGAAGCCATTTTTTTTAACGCAAAGGGTTTACAAAGTGCTAATTGGTATAATAGCAATGCTGGTGCTTTCGGCTGCATTTCCTTTTTTGTATTATATCTCATTGACAATACTTATACTATTTGGCGTAGTTTTAATTTTTGATGGATACACAGTAATGCGATTGGCTAGGAGCGTTGAAGGCTCGCGCATTGTTGATGAAAAGTTATCTCTGGGTGATGACCAATATATTACTTACGCATTAACCAATAGAAATAGTACGGGATTACATATTGAAGTTATTGATGAACTGCCGGAGCAGATGCAACAGCGAGATAAAATTGCTGCTATAGTTCTTGCAGCCAATGCAAGTCGAAGGTTTGTTCACCCAATTAAACCTTTAGTTAGAGGCGTTTACCAATTTGGAACATTATATGGATTTATCGCCTCTTCAAAGCTTTCTTTGGTAAAGTATAAGCAACCATTGTGCTTTGATCAGACCATCAAAGTATATCCAAGCATTATCCAAATGAAAAAATATGCCCTTCAAATATTTTCACAAACTGCTTCATTTTACGGTATTAGGAGAGTACGCACTATAGGCGAGAACGATGAATTCGAACACATAAGAAATTATGTAGTAGGCGATAATATGAAGTCAATCAATTGGAAAGCGACCTCAAGAAAAGGGGAATTGCTTGTCAATCAATTCCAAGATTCAAGGTCACAAATGGTCTATTCTATTATTGACAAGGGTAGAGCAATGGAAATGCCTTTTCAAGGCCTTGCATTGTTGGATTATGCTATAAATAGTTGTCTGGTAATAAGTAACATTGTCCTTCATAAATATGACAAAGCTGGTTTAATTACTTTTTCCAATACCATTGATGCCATGACAAAAGCAGAAGCGAATCTTAATCAATTAGAAATCATTAACCATGCGCTATATAATCAACAGACCGCATTCAAAGAGCCGAATTTCGAATTGTTGTATTTTACCATCAGAAGATCTATTTCGAAAAGAAGTATATTGTTTCTCTATACCAATTTTGAAGACAAGTATGATCTTGAAAGAAATTTGCATTTTTTGAAATTGATCAATAGACAACACCTTCTTATTGTCATTTCATTCATTAACAGTGAGATTGAAAAAGCCGCTTTACATGAAGCAATGGACCTCTCTGGCATTTATTTAAAGACTATTGCCCAAAGTGCACTAGTTGAAAAAGAAGTCATAATGAAAGAAATAAGGAACGCAGGGATACAGATAATTTTAACAAAACCAGAAGACCTCTCAATTATGGTGATCAATAAATACCTTGAAATAAAGGCCAAACGTTTGAAATAAAGGAAAGGTATTTTTCTTAGTAAATTTTTATGCATTTGGCACTCTTTTCACCCTATTTTAGTGAATTGATATGGCAGAAATTGTTAATTTTTTCTTAAATACGAAATTATTCGTACTAAAACTTGCATGTACGAAGTTATTCGTATATTATTGCATTAAAATTATACTAATATGGCCAATCAGCAGAATGTAACTCCCACAGATTCAGAACTTGAAGTTTTGCAATTGCTCTGGGAGCACGGCGAAAGCAGTGTGAGATTTATCAACGATTCGCTTAATGAGAAAAGAGAGGTTGGTTATACAACCACATTGAAAATTATGCAAATTATGAATGAAAAAGGCCTGGTGGAAAGAAATACAGAAAGCAAAATACATTTGTATAAACCAAAAATAAAAGAAGAGAAGACCAAAAAACACCTGCTCAACTCATTTATATCAAATGCCTTTAACGGATCTGCAAAAGAATTGGTCATGCATGCTTTAGGCAATCATAAAGCTACAGCCGATGAACTAGATGAAATAAAAGCATTAATTTCTAAAATCGAAAAAGAAAGCTAAAATGAACGAAGTAAATTTGCATTTATTTGACTCCATTGCATGGACCATTATTCATTCTTTGTGGCAAGGCGCATTGGTATTTATTGTCGTAATTAGTTTATTTTTATTGAACAAGAAATGGAATGCTGCACTGAGATTCAATATTTCACTTCTGTCAATGGTCACTCTTTTCATAGCTAGTGTAAGCACATTTGTAT
>JAYUTD010000523.1:0-7514 GCA_043755305.1 Saprospiraceae bacterium | reverse complement strand
GTAAAAACCATCATTAAAAAAACAGACGCCAGTTTTGAGGACAACGACAAAGATTATGTCTTTATCAGTTTTATATTGAAGTATATGCCCCGGGGCATGATAGGGCTGCTGCTCGCAGTTATTTTTTGTGCTGCAATGTCTGCCACAGCTTCCGGTATAAGTGCCCTGGCATCATGCACTACCGTCGATATATACAAAAGAAATATTGCACCCAATGCGTCTGACGACCACTACCTCAGGATGAGCAAGTGGTTTATTGTAATGTGGGGCATCATCGCCATCGTAGCTGCAAACATGAGCAGCCTCTTTGAAAACCTCATCCAGTTTGTCAATATTGTAGGGTCGATATTTTATGGACCGGTCTTAGGTATATTTGTTGTGGCTTTTTACATTAAATCTATCAAGGCCAATGCAGTATTCGTAGGAGCGTGTATTTCTCAACTTGCAGTAATTGGTATTTATGCGGGCACTGGTATTGGTTACCTTTGGTTGAATGTAATCGGATGTGCAGGGGTTGTTGCAGTGGCGGGGATTGCAAAAGGAATAATCAAATGAAACAGCTTGCATTAAGCCAATTATATAAAAACACTCACCAATAGACAAGGAGGCTCAATTTATATCTTTTTTCAATAAATCAATTAACCCATACAGCATACCTAAGCCGCTTGAGTTTTAGCGCCAGTTCTTTTTCTGCTTTCAGGGCTTCAGCCCTGCTTTTAATAGGCCCTAAATCCTGGTATAAGCTGGGACGAAGATAGATGCCATATTTTCTAACGATAGAAGAAGATATATTAATTCCTTTAGCACTAGGTATGCCATTGACATGCTGGTCAAATCTTTGCTGTGGTGTTTTACTGGTCATGCCTACATACAAGCATTCTACAATGCCATTGAATTGTGGGTTCGCTTCTCTGAATTTCCTGTTTTCAGTGAACACTTTTTTCCTAAGTTCGATCACATAGATATGAAACATGAGAGTTCTTTTCAATAAAATAGCAAATTTCATACCACATAGGATTTATGTTTTAGCAAGTAAGAACATATTGTCAATTAGAATTATCAATAAGGCATAAAAATATGATATACAAAAATCGGAATTGCGTGCGTAAAAGCTGTATTTATGAAGAACTTGTCTCAATTGTACTTTGAAAAATGCACGTCTACTATGCCGTGCTCAATAGCATAAATGACCAAACCTGCAACATTTTTTGAAAATGTTTTTTCTAATATTTTATTTCTATGCCCTTCCACTGTTCTGGTACTTATAAAAAGTTTATCCGCAATTTCCTTTGTAGAATATTCGTCGCAGATCAATTTCAGTACTTCTACTTCCCGCCCAGATAATTCTTCTTTGACTTGTTTTTTGCTGGCGTACAATCTCCTGTTTCTAATAAGCTGCATTATGTAGTCGTTGATGTAAAATCCTTTTGAATAAACCATCTTAATGGTCTTAATAACTTCAACAGGAGATTCATTTTTTGCCAAAAAACCTGAGGCTCCTTCGTCTAAAAGTTTGATGACTATACTATCATTATAGTGAGAGGTGAGGATGATAACTTTTTGGCTTATTCTCTTTTTGCTCAAATGCCGCAGCGTATCAATACCATCCAACTTTGGCATAGACAAGTCCATTAAAATAATATCAATGTTGAAGTCAGTTTTTTCTATGGCTTCCAAAAGCTCCGATCCATTTTGTGCTGTATAAGCAACAACAAAATCTTCTTCTCTGTCAAGGATAGCTTTGATACCTGCTATAAAAAGCATTTCATCGTCTACAATAGCGATTTTAATTTTAGTCATTATTGGGAAATTTTATATATACTTTGAATCCCTGGTCTATGGATGTAACAACATCAATAGCGCCATCCAATAGCTTAGTTCGGGTAAGGATATTGTTCATGCCCAGATTTCCAGATTCTACCTCCTGGTCATAGCCAATGCCATCATCGGCATAAACCATTATCAGGTTGTATTCCCGCTCTTGGAATGTAACAAGTATCTTAGAGGCGTGCGCATGTTTTATTGTATTGTTGATCAATTCTTGTATAATTCTATAGAGATGCAACAACTTAAATTGATTGGTAATTTTTATTAAATAATCATTTTTCAATGAGATAGAAATTCTGCCATGCAATTCAATAGAATGCACCAATTCATTGAGTGTATGATTGATTCCAAATTTGCTTAATAGTGGTGGCATTAATTCATGAGATATTTCTCTGGTTCTATCGGTACTTTGCTTAAGTGCCATTTCTATAAAATTAACCATTTGAGTAGTTTCCGAACTTATAGGAATAGACTCTTTGAGTCTTTGCACATTAAGATGCACTATATTCAATTTAGAAGTAATGTCATCGTGCAGTTCTTTTGCTATGCGGTCTCTTTCATTTTCCTGGGTTTTGACTGTATTGACCAACAAATCATTCTGAAATTGCAGTTCCAAATCTTTTTGCATGATTTTCTGCTCCGCAATTTTCTTTTGGGCATGATTAAGAAACCATACCACTGCTACAGCAAACGCAAGCATAAACGAAATGCTGGCAAAAACATAGATTATAAGATTTGTTTCTTTCATCTTTAATTCTCAACTAGCTTTTCTAAACGGGCTTAAATAAATCTTAAAATAAAAACCATATACTAAAAAAAGTATTATCCATCACTATTGCTAAAAAAATAGCTTCCCTAATACTGCAATTTTTTTTGTTGTTTTAAATCTGAATGCTTATCTTTAATAAAGAATTTTGTGAATTGGTAAGAACAATTTAAAAGTGCCGCAATAAATATCAGTTTTGTTCCAATAATAAATATTGTTCTCGCTACCCAAATAATGGTCTGAGTACTTTTTTCGCAGAGCAAAATATTGTTGCTGTACATGATAATCATGAGTGATATACAATGGTTGAAAAATAAACCTATTACACACCATTTCACCGTTGTACCATGTACACTTTCATCGGCATTGTCTATTATATGGTGAAAATACTTAAGACACAATAATATGATGATAGCACTTACAAAAGTAGCGGAATAGGAATTGAAAACATCAAAACCCTGAAAGACCGCAGAATTGGCTATGATGCCACATGAGCCTAGAAGTAATGCTAAATAGAGCACTATTTTTTTATACGGTAACTTAAGTAAATGGTAAAAAAATATTACCATAAACCAAAATTCCACCAATGTGAATGCATGTAAAAAATACAAATTGGTATGGCTTCCTTGCGCAAAAGCATAGGAAAGCAACTCAGTACATGATCCAATGATAAGATACACTACAAATATTTTCAATGGCCACTGCAACCTTTGGTATAGGAACAATCCTATAACAGCTATCATAGAAGATAGGACTTGCAATACATCAAGTAACTTCAATAATACTTCCACTATTTTCAGGTTTGGGTTTACTTTTTGGTCTCAACAGCACCGCCGCCATTTCCGCACAAAGGAGGACATGGTCTGGACACATCGTAGGCGTACTGGCCCTGGCTATTGTCCAGCATATTGTTGCCTTGTGCATCAACTCCTACTACCACTAAGTGAAGGCTATCAGGTGTTTTTAATCCTAAATAAAATCTTGAAGATACCACACCTCTCTGGTTCAATACTTCACTAAGGTCAACCAATGGCATGCCAAAGTAATCAATAGAGTGATTGATTTGTGCCATCCAGGTTTTCTGATTGTTGTGCCAGGCAGTGGTCCATGCCGCAAATTGCGCATTTGAGATTGTATCTTCAGTTGTAATGGTAGCGGCTTTTGTAGCAGGCTCAGCCATTTCGTCCATTTTAGGTGCGGGAGTTTCAGCTTTTTTAGATTCGCAAGAAAAGAACAGGGTTGTAAGTATGACAAACGTCATGCTTAAAATTGAAAGGTGCTTCATTTTTTAAGTTGATTTTACAGGTTATATAATTAAAAAGTACTTCAGCATTGTCAATCAACAAATATTTAGATAGATACTTAAATGTTGACAAAAAACTTAAAAACAAGGTAAATATACAAAACTAAACAAGAATAAAAAATTAATTTGAGGAAATATCAAATTATTACAAATACTTCTTTTGTGTGTCAATAGGTGTAAATACTTGTTTTAAAATCAGGTATTAATACGCTAAGCCGAGTAATCCCATAGAATTAATTTTACATACTAATATTTAGACAAAGGTCAACTTATCGCTTTTTTCATGTTGAATTACGTGTTAAGCATTAGTAAACAGAATTTTAAGTAATAACAAGTAAAAGTACGTATAGAATAAACAGGTAAAACCACGCTAAGCAAGACCATTTTTCAAAAGTAATTTTGTCATAAACTTTATTAAATAACCATTAAAAACAAATTTTATGGATCCAATTTTAGGTTCAATTATGATTTTCGCGGGCAATTTTGCCCCAAAAGGTTGGTTTTTGTGCAATGGCCAGTTATTGCCTATCGCTCAATACTCTGCATTATTTTCACTTTTAGGCACTACTTATGGTGGCAATGGAACAACTACTTTTGCACTTCCCAATATGATGGGCAGATCATGCCTGGGTGCAGGAAATGGCCAGGGCCTGCCGCCTACTGAATTAGGACAAATGGCTGGAACCAATTCAGCCCAGATTTTGACCATAAATCTACCCAATGCACCGATTAATATCCCTTGTTCTAATGCAGTAGGCTCTACATTTGAGCCATCAGGAATGGTTCCTGCAAGTGCTGAAAATGCAAATGAAGCTCCTATCTATGGCAACCCTGCTACATCACCTGGTATTATGGCACCTGCCATATTACAAGGCGGCAATCAACCGTTGAATATAACTCCTCCCTATTTGGTGATGAACTGGTGTATTGCATGGCAAGGTATATTTCCTTCAAGACCATAGCAGACTAAATACGAACAGATTATCATAATTTATCCAAGGCTTGATTAAACTATTTAATTTATTATTAACTAAAAAAAACACACAACTATGGATCCAATAATGGGCTCAATTATGATTTTTGCGGGCAATTTTGCCCCTAGAGGCTGGGCACTTTGCAATGGTCAGCTTATGTCAATTGCTCAAAACTCAGCATTATTTTCAATCTTAGGTACTACTTACGGTGGCGATGGCGTACAGACATTTGGAATTCCTGATATGCAGGGTCGAACATGTTTAAATGCCGGACAAGGAGGAGGTCTTAGAGCTTATACCTTAGGGGAGAAATCAGGTTCAAACGCTGTAAGCATTACTACAGCTAATCTTCCATCTGCTCCAGTAGTCATAAGATGTTCTAATGCAGTAGGTTCAACATTTGAGCCATCAGGAATGGTTCCTGCAAGTGCTGAAAATGCAAATGAAGCTCCTATCTATGGCAACCCTGCTACATCACCTGGTAGTATGGCACCAGCAATGTTGCAAGGCGGCAATCAACCTCTAAATGTAAATCCACCTTATTTGGTGATGACTTGGTGTATAGCTACTGAGGGCATTTATCCTTCAAGACCATAATGCTTAAACATATAAAGAATGCAGCAGGACTCCACTGCTGCTTCTTATTGTTAAGATTTTTAACCCTATGTTGATCTGAGTATTATAAATGATTTGATATTTGTAATACCAAAAACTAAACTTTATTAAATTTTATATGATGAAAAAAATATTTTTACACTTGTTTTACTTGTTACCATCATTGACCTTTGGACAATATTTAGAAGATTTTAATGTTGCTGATAAAGGTGCAGACCCTGTCACTCCATTCACAACCAATTTGTCTGGTGTCAATTGGTCAATGGCATTAGGCACATATGTAGGAACAGTTTCTGCAACTCCTCAATATGCAAAAACAGTAGCAGGAGCATTGGAATATAGGAATACAGACAAGGAGGTTTGTTTTACAACACCCTTGTTAAATATATCTACTCCAGCAGGCCCAAGAACGATTGCCATACCTTTTGAAGCATTATTGATTGACGTTGAAGATTGGATTCAAGTGGATTATTCTGTAAACCAAGGGGCTTATGTGCCCTTGGCGAATCAATTTGGTGGTGGCACAAATACAGTGGGTGTCACTGGTGTTGCACAAAATGCGAATTTAACTGGAACTATTACCGCAAGTGGAATTACGGGTAACAACCTCAAGATAAAAATATGTGCAACTAGCTCAAATACAACTGAATTTCTTAGAATCTTCTCAGTAAGTGTTCCTGAAACTGGTACAGTGGTGCTTCCAGTCACTTGGGGAACTGTAAAAGTTAGAAAAAAAGATTCTAGCAATGAAATTCTATGGTCTACTCATGCTGAGGTAAACAACGACCGATTTGAAGTAGAAAGAAGTATAGGCAATGAAGAGGAATTTGAATTCATAGGCCGAGTAGAAGGTAGTGGCAATACAAAATTGTTGAATGAATATTCATTTATCGATAAAACAATCAGTACACGAACTGCTGATGTTCACTATAGAATAAAGCAAATAGACTTTGATGGCCAATACGATTATTCACCAATAGCGTCTGTAAGGTCTGAAAAGTCAACTTCAGAGGTAGTATTCCCAAACCCATTCAGCAATGAGTTAATTGTGTATGCCAAGGATTTAGCACAAAGCAGCATATCCATCACAGATATCCAGGGCCACCTAATAAAAGATATAAAAATTATAGATGAAGATGAGGATTCGAAAAGAATAGACACCACTGATTTTATTCCGGGTGTGTATTTTATTAAATTTCCATCCGGAAAAGTTACCCGTATTGTAAAATTATAGTTTTAGAGAAACTTACACTTTTTTACATGAACATGAAAATTGTTTATACTAAAATCATTCTATAAACAAAGAAAATTTTAGGCTGGTTTGCGTTCTTAAAGTAGGATAGTAAATCTGTAAGAGGCTTGTTGTTATCTACAAGCCTCTTTTTGTTTTAAGGAACACGGAGATTTTGTCACACTTAGTACACGGAGAGAATATGAAGGCGGAAATCTCTATAGCCTATATGTTCTCGTGGGTAAACAAGAAAACCACGGTGAACAATAAGGATACGGAGGAAAAATAAAAGTGGGATTCTCTAAGTCCTCGTGGTTATAAAATAAAACCACATAGAATACAAAGTACACGGAGAAAATATTAAAGTAAAATTCTTTGTGTCTTTGTGGTTAAAAAGGAAAGGGTATACGCTTTGCTATGGAAAAATTATGGAAAGCCTTTTATGACTTTTAAGGATTTAGGCGTAATAGTGTAGAGCAAAGGCTCATCTAGGACAAAGCCTTCCCCATCGACATGAAAGTAATTTTGCTCAGGGCACTCAATTTTTACAATGGATGTTTTCAATGACTGAGCGAAGGGGCTTTGGTCAATTGTTTTTGTTAAAAATCTATAGGCATTCAAGAGGTATTGAGTGGTGGGTGCTTTTTTCAGCAAGATAACATCAAGCAAGCCGTCGTCCAGGGCAGCATGGGGCGCTATGGTGAAGTTGTACCCATACATAGTGGCATTTGCAACAATGATGGCTGCAAAATCTCCAGATATAGTGCCGTGATCTGTGGTAATTTTTGCTTCAAAGTA
>JAYUTD010000522.1:0-3018 GCA_043755305.1 Saprospiraceae bacterium | reverse complement strand
TCAGAAGCTTTGTTTTTTGAATCTCTTAGGTCTTTTACTACTTTGGCTTTCTCTGGCGAAACGATATAATTCGGTTCAAAGTTATTCTCAATCAATACGCCTTTATTGCCTTTTTCCAAATCGCGAACGTGCCCAAAAGAAGACTTTACAAAAAAATCTTCTCCTAAATATTTTTCTATCGTTTTGGCCTTTGCAGGTGACTCAACTATAAGTAATTTTTTTGCCATTGAAGTTTTTTGATTTAATCAATCAATTGTTTACACTTTTTATCATATGTAAAACAAACATTTTTAATTGATTACAATAAAATAAATATTTTTCAAAGTGAAAAGTTGTGCAAAGGTATGAAAGTAATGCATAATTAATAAAGAATTTATTGTTTTCTTAAGTTGATGTTTCTGCAGACTTTGCGGTTTCCATTACTAAATATATACAGTATAATCAAGTTAACAAATACATATATCACTGACTTATATAACTTTATAATTGATAATATTTATACTTGTATAAATAGATTCCTTATTTTGACACCAGGATTGCCAAATACAAAAAAAATGAATTTTTTATATTTAACTACAAAGTGCTTAAAATCAGCCTTTAGTGCTCTGTACGATACACTGAAATTATAGCCCATTATACCTTCTAAAAGAGCTAATCAGAATTCTCTTAAAGTAATTCTGGCTTTTTTTCCTCTCCTACCCTTAATAAAATTGAAGTTATTTTTCCAATTTAGGGCTTCTAACGCAAGCTTTCAAAGCGAATAAAATGGCAAATACCGTCAATTTTTAAAATACTTCGGTTAATAAATAAACTTAAAATACCACAAATCAGAAATTCACTTTTGCCCGATTTTATATTAAAACAACAATGTTATGCTTGAATATTAGTCAAAAACATTGAATATGTAGCGTTCCATTGAAGTACTTACACTATAAAAAGAAAATACCATTTGTATCTGTAGTAAACAAAGTGGTAAAGAAAATTGTCAAACTTTAAATAATACTGAAATAAAAATCAATTGGAACAAGAAATTAAGAAAAGAAAAAGTAAGTTTTATCCATTATATAATCAATTAAAAATCAAACAAATAATATAAGTAACTAAAATTATTTTATTTACACTTTAAATTATTTTGTTATATGTATTATTTATTGTAGCTTTGTTCCTCTCATAGAATAACCATTCTTATCTAATTTCAATTTTCAGCCACTTACATTTTACTATATTCCACTTTGCAATCCAACCTACACCAGCTGTGCGTGTAAATACTACATATGCTGTTTTTTTTACATTTAACAAAGGGACTTACGCTGCTGACTTGTCTATAAAGATGTTAATAATGGTCTAATTACCATTAATGTATCAAATTAATAATGAATAGAATTTATCTCCAATATTTATAAACTACAACAAACAGAAAAATGAAATTATTCTCAAAAATCACACTGCTTTTATTATTTTTCGTATGTAGCATTGGCAAACCTATTAGTGCACAGGTCACTAAAGTAAAGTATCAATTGCGTTACAATACAGTTGACACGACTTATGACATGTACATTGTCATTGATGAAGGAAGCGCTTTGAGCAGCAACGAAAGGGCACAATTTAATGCTCAGATAAGTATGTTGGTGCCCACGGGAACAACTTTAAATATCCGGCAATTTTTTATGCCTTTAAGAGACAATATAAATTATGATGGCAAATTACCAATGAAATGGCTTTTGGCCAATACAGTGTCTTCACCTATAAGCAAACCTAAGTATGATTTCATTGGTTTTACTCCAATACTAGGTGCCAATGATGCCCATCGATACAATAATCTTTATCAAGGAGATAGTATAAAATTGTTTTCATTGAGGCCCAATCCAATGCCGTCGTGTCTTAGCGATATAAGATTGTTTGAAAACGGGCAAGATCCCGGTTCTTCTGCACCCGGTATGCAGGGTGGTAACTTTAACAATGGATTTACTATTGGTAGTATTACCCAAAGATATACTGCCAATGTAGCATCTAAAAATATGCCGGCTTTAATAGATGTCTATATGCCACAGGACACACATGCTGTAGGAGACATTATTGATTTGCCAATAATGCCGAATACATATTGGGTCAGCAACTACCCATTAGTGGCCAGCTTGATCGATCCCACGGTTGCCAGAGGCATTGGTCACGGACTTTCTACATTTACGGTGATCGATAGTATTCACTACAGATGCGGTACTTCTCTTCCTCAGTATTTTACAGGGGGCACTTCATTCAATGCGGGTCCGGATTTGACCACTTGCGCAGATACAAAGATCGAAGTAAATGGAACCAATCCGGCAAGTGGATTGTGGTTCCCGATGTCTACCAATGCTGCTAATTCCTATGTAGAAAATCTTGGCAATGGAAAAGCTTTCATTCATTTCTATAGTACACCTGGAATATATAACTATAAATACGGTTCTGACTTAGAAGGTTTTGATACAATGCAAGTTGTGGTCAATCCTATACCTTTAGTCGATGTAGAACAATCCTTTGTATGCATGGGTGGCAGCGAAGTACATGTTATATCAAACAAAGAAGGTTCATGGGTGTCAAACAATCCTTTAATAGCTATAGTAAATAATGACCGCACTATAAAGGCTTTCAGTCTAGGTACAGTAAGTTTTACTTTTACTGACAGATCTACAGGATGCAGTAATAGCACCAGCGAAATCTATGTCTACAATACACCCCAAACAAGCATAGCAGAAGATATTATAAAATTATTCTCAAATACGACCTTAATGCCTAATACTGGTGGTATGTGGCAATCTACAAATCCGTCAGTAGCCACCGTCAATAACAGCGGACTTATAACAGGTATAAGTCAAGGTCAGACACAATTTATATTTACCCAAACCAATAATAATTTATGCCCTTCCAATCCCATAACACTTACTGTGGTAAGCGGTAAAATCGATGTAAAAGGACCACAATTATTATGTATTGGCTCATCAGCCCAACTTTATCCAAAGCCAAGTGATGCAGTATGGA